>JAISDB010000040.1 GCA_031265155.1 Prevotellaceae bacterium
GACCATATCGACCGCAAACTAACGGGAAGGTCGAACGTTTCTGGAGAACGCTAAACGAGGATTTCATCGAGGGTGCGCTATATGAAAACCTCGATGACTTGCGAAATGAACTGCTGGGCTTCCTGGTCTACTACAACGAGCACAGACCACACTCGGCTATCGGAAATATAACACCAATTAAAATGTTAAACATGTAACGAATTATTTGACTTTTACAATTGCGAACCGCTTGCGTTGAAGCAATCCGGTTGCCATGTTCTTTTATGGATTGCTTCGTCGTTACACTCCTCGCAATGGCGGAAGAACAGTATATTGCAGTTGATGCATATAATGTTTTATTAAATATAAACTCTATTGATTAATATTTCTGTCAAATCACTTGTTTTCACTTCGTTTTGCTCGCCTGTAATCATGTTTTTCAACGAAACGCTGCCGTTTTTCATTTCGTTTTCGCCAACTATTGCAACAAGATTGATTTTACCGGCATCTGCATACGACAGCTGCTTTTTCAACTTTGCCTGTTCCGGATAAATTTCGGCGCTTATGCCTGCCTCGCGCAATTTTTGCAATACAGGCAAACAATAGTTCAATTCGCTTTTACCGAAAGTTGCAAATAAGATTTTCGTTTTGCCTGCCGAATTTTCGGGAAACAAACCGAGCTGATTAAGCACATCATAAATTCTGTCGGCTCCAAACGAAATCCCAACTCCCGAAATTCCTTCCATTCCGAATACTCCTGTAAGATTATCGTAACGACCGCCGCCTGTTATGCTTCCCATTTCAACATCGAGAGCTTTCACTTCTATAATAGCGCCCGTGTAATAATTAAGTCCGCGAGCCAGTGTCAAATCAAGCTCGATTTCAGATTTTACCGGAACATTCTTTATGTATTCAAAAACGGTTTCGATTTCGTCTATGCCTTTTAATCCTGTTTCCGAACCGGAAAGAATATTCTTCAATTTCGACAGTTTTTCGACATTTGTTCCTTTCAACTGCAAAACAGGCTGCAACCTGTTTATTGCTTCCGACGAAATATTTTTTTCTTCAAGCTCTTTTTTGACGCTTTCCAAACCGATTTTATCGAATTTGTCTATTGCAACCGTAATATCCGTAATGCGCTGCGGTTCGCCTATAAATTCCGCTATCCCGCTCAGTATCTTTCTGTTGTTCAGTTTTATTGCAACGTTTATTTTCAATCGTTTGAAAACATCATCAATTATTTGCAGCAGTTCAAATTCATTTATCAGCGAATCGCTGCCAATCATGTCGGCATCGCACTGATAAAATTCGCGATAACGCCCTTTTTGCGGTCGGTCGGCTCTCCACACAGGCTGAATTTGGAATCGTTTGAACGGAAATGTAATTTTATCGCGATTTTGCACGACAAAACGCGCAAACGGCACGGTAAGATCGTAACGCAATCCTTTTTCAGATATTTTTCCTGTAAGTTTTACACTGTTTTTCTGCAACAGTTCGTCAACCGAAACATCGGATATGAAGTCGCCGGAATTTAATATTTTGAATAAAAGCTTATCGCCTTCGTCGCCGTATTTTCCAAGCAGCGTATCAAGATTTTCCATTGCGGGAGTTTCGATTTGTTTAAATCCGTAAATATGAAAAACTTCACGGATTGTGTCAAGAATATAATTGCGTTTTGACATTTCATCAGGCGAAAAATCGCGCGTTCCTTTGGGAATCGAAGGTTTATGCATTTTTAATCTTGTTTGATTATAATTTTTATTCATTTCACATATAACATTGTTATACGTTTATTTAAAATAATTTTTGCAAAGGTATAAAAAAGCATTGACTGTTGAATAAAATAATTTACCGTTTTCAGATTTTAAAATTTTAGAAGCTGTTTATTTGAAATATGCCTGAAAATATTCTGTTGAAATTTCTTTAAAAACTCAACAAAATATCGTTCAAAATGCCCGAAGCCGTTTGTTCTGCGCCTGCGCCTGCACCCTGTATCAGCAACGGCGATAGATAAAAATCTGTATATAAAAGTACCGCATTGTCAGTTCCATCGAGATTGTAAAACGGATGCGTTTTGTCGATTTTTTCGAGACCTGCCCTTGCTTTTCCATTTCTTATGCTTGCCGTAAATCGCAATTTTTTATTTTCGGCTTTGGCTTCATCGTATAACTTCTTGAAATACGGTTCATTTTTTTGAACAGTCGAATAAAAATTTTCCATGTCTCCCTTAAAATATTCATCCGGCAAAAACATTTTCTTCTCCACGTCGTTTTGTTCCAAGTTCAATCCGGCTTCCCGTGCAAGTATTGTTATTTTTCTCACAACATCCGTTCCCGACAGGTCAAGGCGCGGGTCGGGTTCGGTGTAGCCGGCATTCTGCGCTTCGCGAACAGTTTGCGCAAATGATTTTTTGCCGTCGTAGCCTGAAAATATGAAATTGAGCGAACCCGACAGCACGGCTTCGCAAGCATGTATTCTGTCGCCGCTGTTTATGATTTGGTTTATCAGGGATATTACCGGCAATGCAGCCCCGACGGCTGCTTCGTACTTAAATGACACTTTCTCCTTTTTTGCCGCTTCCATAAGCGTTTTGTAATTTGAAAAATCCGATGAACATGCAATCTTATTGCATGTAACAACAGAAATTCCATTCAGAAATAATTCTTTGTATTTTGCAGAAACATATTTGCTTGCCGTGCAATCGACAAAAATCGTGTTATGCAGCGAGCATGAAAAAATTCGGTCAAAATAATCATCGCCCGACAAATTATCTTCACCGTTATTTAGTTCGTTGTCAATATCATTGAGATTTATGCCTGTTTTGCTGATAACGTATTTTTTACTGTTGCTTAATCCCGCAATAACAATTTGCTTTCCTCTTTGCGTTTCCATATACTGTTTTTGATGCCTTATCATTTCTATTAACTGCTTTCCTACCGAACCGTAGCCTGCCACGAAAAGATTTATTGTTTTTCCAGATTCGCCGAAAAACTCATAATGAATTGTGCGTATGGCATCGTTTACATCGGCTGTTGCAACCACTGTTGAAACATTTTTTTCGGACGAGCCCTGAGCAATGGCGCGAATATTTATTCCGCATCTGCCAAGCGCATCAAACATTCGTCCACATGCGCCCGACTGGTTTTTCATGTCGTTGCCTACCAGCGAAATTATCGAAAATCCCTTTTCTACTTTCAAAGGTTCTACCTTTCCCAGTGATATTTCGTAGGCAAACGTTTCGTCAACGGCAATTTTTGCCCTGTCTGCCAAAGACTCGTCTATAGCAACGCACATCGTATGCACCGACGATGCCTGTGTGATGAGAATAATATTGATTTCGCTTTTCGCAAGAGTATCGAACAGCCGGCTCGAATATCCAGGAATACCAACCATTCCGTTGCCTTCCATCGAAAGCAGCGCTATTCGATTCGAACTTGAAATTCCCCTGATTTTTCCATGCGTTTCGGGCGGATTGCTTTCGATAAGAGTTCCGCGCTCTTCGGGAGCAAAAGTATTTTTCACATAAATGGGAATTCCTTTGCTGACTACGGGTTGAATTGTAGGCGGATAAACAACTTTGGCTCCGAAATGCGAAAGTTCCAGCGCTTCCTTGTACGAAATGTTATTAATTGTTTGCGCATCGGAAACTATGCGCGGGTCGGCGGTCATCATTCCGGTAACATCTGTCCATATTTCCAGAATACGCGCAGAACTTCCAACGGCAAGCAGCGATGCCGTATAATCCGAACCGCCGCGCCCAAGCGTTGTGGTACGTCCCTGAGCATCACTGGCAATAAAACCCGGCAACACGTACAGTTTACAGTTATTTTTCGACAGCATTTTTTTTATGTTTGCATTTGTCGTTTTTGCATCAACGATATTTTGCGACCTGTGGCGTTCGGTTCTGATAACCGTTCCCGAATCTATCCATTTATGACTTATGTTTAAAGAATTTAACTTTGCACTTATAATTTTTGTTGATAATATTTCGCCGAAACTCATTATCAGGTCAATGGTATAATTACTTATTTCTCTGACAAGATACACGCCATTGGCAATATCGCGAAGCTTTTTTATAATATCACTGCACGCAGTAAAAGTTTCGTCCTTATATTCGTTTGAAACAAGTTCATCTATCAGCTTCAAATGCCGCTCTTCGAGCCTGTCTATAAGTTCGACATATTTCCTGTCATGAGCGGCAGCCGTATTGCCGATAAGAGCCAGACTGTCGGTGCATCCGCTTATTGCCGAAGCTACAACTATCGTTTTATCATGCTCAATGGCATTTTTTATTATTGAGATTACTTTTCCAATGTTTACCGAATCGGCAACGGATGTGCCTCCGAATTTTAAAACCTGCATGCTTTACTTAATATATTTTTAATTTGTTCGTGTTCCAATAAAAATCCATCGTGTCCGAATTGGGATGTTATCTCAAAATATTCGGCATCATGAATATGCTTTGCCAAAAATTTCTGCTCATCAACAGGAAAAAGCACATCTCCCTTGATGCCAATGCAAATGGTTTTGGCTTTAATCATCGACAGCGCCTTTGCTATGCCGCCCCGGTTTCGTCCCGCATTATGGCTGTCGATGGATTTTGTCAGGGCATAATATGAATAAGCATCAAACCGGTTCGACAGTTTCTTGCCCTGATACTGCTGATATGAACAGGCTTTGCCTGCAAAAAGAGTGTTGTCATCATTTTCGGACTGAGTAATTACATAACCTTCATGCGACCTGTACGATAGCAGGGCTATGGAACGCGCGGCTTCCAGTCCGTTTTTTCCACCGTTAATGCTTTCCTGCCTTAAAAAAGTTCGGTCTGCACAAATTGCCATTCGCTGCGATTCGTTGAATGCCGTTCCCCATGGCGAAACACGTGCATTGCAGGCAATCAAAACCGAATATCCAAACAGGTCGGGTTCCGAAATAGTCCATTCGAGCGCTTGAAATCCACCAATAGAACCGCCGATAATCAAATCTATCTTTTCTATTCCAATATGATTTTTGACAATCTTGTGAGCTTCGACAATATCGCGAACGCTCGTTTCGGGAAAATCAAGAAGGTAAAAATCCGTCATCCTGCTTTTGCTCCCTGCATCGGCGTCAACCGACGATGGTCCGCTGCTTCCATAACAGGAACCAAGCATATTAACACAAATAATGAAATATTTGTCGGTATCGAAAAATTTACCATTGCCGACAAGCAAATTCCACCATTCTTCGGGATTTGAGTTTGCCGTAAGCGCATGGCATATCCATATTACCTTTTTACCGGCAGAATACTCGCTGCATGTATGATAGCACAGTTCAAGATTATTAATCGTTTTTCCACATTCAAATGTGAAAGGCCTGTCATGTTTTAATATGTGTTTTTCCAAAATTTATATCCGAATTTACTGCTGCAAAAGGTTTGTTGCTTATCAAGTTTCAAACAAATTCGACCGTTTGCATGTTATTTTAATTATGTGTATTTGATTTTAGCTGCTTCGACATACGGTTGTACAAAGCCAAGAAAATTATAATGCATCTTATAGACGCATTCGCACCTGCGACATCGACAAACAAAATGCAGGCGCAGTACTTTTATGCATCTCTTCTGTAGCGGAATATTTAATTTTTTCACTGTTCATTTCACAAAAAATCCGGGCGCAAAGTTACAAATTAATATTATTTTGCAAAATGTTTTTACTGTAAATAATTATTCCAAGTTCAAATAATCAATGCAACTTCTTACCGATAAATAATTGAAAGGCAATATGATAATGAATCTATATTAAATTACCAAATCCCAATTTTTAAAATGGATATACATAAAACACTGCCGTGCTATTCAATGACTTTCATTTTTCGTCTTTGTACTGTACTTATGTTACTGATAATTTTTCCATCTTCCGTTATGCCTTCGATTATAACCGAATAAACTGTACTGTAGTCTGCCGAATAGAAATCGAAATTTGCTTCTCCTTTTTCGTCAATTATTATAACAGGATTCCAGAAAATGGTTGTTCGCAAATCGGATTCTTTACTGTTTTTTTGTGCTGCTGTCTGATATTTGGGCGAATAAAATTCCGCAGGCAATTGAAATCCTAACGGAGATATCTTTTTGAGGTTAAATTTTATTTTGTCGCTGTAAGATTCAGGCGAACCTGTTGTGATTGCTATAACCAAATCGCCTCCGGTAAGACCGAAAATCTGGGTTGCTGTGCGTTTGAAAACATCAATGCGTTTTACATTTTGAACATCAATCATATTTATATCAAAACCGCTGTCTTCATCACTGTTTATAAAGATGCCATCAACCATAACTGCAACTTTGGCGCCGAAATCGCCGCTCATTGAATGTGCGCCGTGGTATATTATCCGTCCGTCGGAAATGCTTATGTTTGGATCTGTTCTTAAAATATCAGACACATATAAAGGAGCCATTTCTTTTATTTTTTCTTCGGTAAAAGACTGTGTTGCATTTGATGAATACCATGATGCGCCGACATTCTGTTTTCTTTCTTTTCTCTTTGCCGTTACGAGCGATTCTTCCAAAAAAAACATCCAAACGCCTTTTTCATAGGCAAATATTTCTTCTTTTTCACCGATCTGTTCTGCTGCCTTTTTGATTACTGAATTTTTGGCAATATGGGTTACCAAAGGAAAAGTATCGCTGTCGACAAACAGCTCTACAAATTGTTTTCCATTTTTGTTGAATGCCTGAACCGTAAAATTAATGCTGTCCGGAAATTCAATATTTGCAAGCGCAAACCTGCCTGCGCTGTCAACCTGCATATAATCAATTGCCGGCGGATTTTTTGAGTAAACCATTACCGAACTTTCGAACGTTTTGCTGCTGCCGCTGTATTTTTGCACATATCCCGAAATTTTTTGTCCGGTTTCAAAATCAATTTCCGGTTTTTCATAATTGCCTTTTATTATTTCGGTAACATCATAACGCCTCCAGCCATGCGTTTGCATTAGAATATCCAGCGCTTCCCGGGCTGTTTTACTGTTTTGAAAGTAAAAATCAGGATTTTCTATGTATCCTTTTACGTCGGATGTCAGCAGCAATGTTGAAAGAACAGACATGGAAGTGTCAACGGGAACATCGTTGTTATCAATAACCGAAACGGAGAAATTTCCTTTCTGCGGCATATCTTTTATGTCCGTAATTTTTACTGTTGCATTTATTTTTTCACGCGCATCATAATTTTGCCTGTCTGTCGTAAATTTCACTTTTACCGATTCGTTGTCGTTTATATTAAAAACCAGACGTTCAGAAACCGGATTAAGATGCGAGTCAAATAAAAATATTTGCAATACGCCTGATGGAAAATCATTTTTATGGAGCAGTATCGCTTTGTCCGAAGAATCCCATTTTGCTGCATATTGAGTAATTCCACGCGTGTGTACGAGAATGTATAAGTCTCTTTCTTTTTGCATATTGTCGGGTTTTTGAACGGTAATGTACAGGTTGTCTTTGACCCATGTTGTTTTTAGCGAATACGTATCAGCTTGTGATTTGGGAAGTTCAAACCGTTTTTCCGTTCCCTGACTGTTTCTGCATACGGCAAAATAGTTTTTGTTTTTTTCGGCAGCCATGTAAAATTTCCCCATTCCGAGATGCTGCGATTTTATAGTTGTCAAAACATTTCCATCCGAATCTGTAATTTCTCCTGTTATATCTTCGAAAGTTCCATCTGCATTTAATGCCCTGTATGCTATGCAGCAGTTTGTACCTTCAAGTAAATATCCGCCTTCGGGGAAAAACGACACATCAAAATCAGCAGGATATTCGGGTACCGTAATATCTCGAACAAATTGAATTCCACCTATATCCAAAATTGCATGTATGGTTTTTATTTTATCTTTGTCGAATGAAAAATGTGCAACATTATTGTTGATTGCATAATAAGCATTTTCGGGACGATTATCAAATTTTATTTTTAAAATGTCCTTATTTATTTTCACCTGTAATCCGTTATCAGTATAGCTTAGCTTTGCGGTTACCTTCTCGTTTTTTGGATTATACTCAAAATCGGCATTAATTTTTGTCCGTATTGACATCGGATTTATAATTTTTACGGTTTTCATGAAAAAATAATCTTCGCCCGCATTTTGCATGTATTGAGTATAGGCTCTCAAAGTATATTCCCCTTCGACCAGATTGGGCGACAAATTGATATGCCCGTAATATGTATTTTCGACAGGCCGGATTTTTACGCGGGCAACAACATTTTTCTGTTGATTTACAAGTTCAACATATACATAACGGCTGTTCAACACGCTGCGATGCAGAACAGCATCCACAAGATAAATTCTGAACCAAATCTGTTCGCCCTGAATATACAGCGAGCGGTCGGTATGGACATGAATTTTTTCATGCTGCGATATTGTAAGCTGATTTAGAAAATGACTGTTTATCGAATCAACATTGAAAACGTTTTGTTGAGCAAAGCTGCAAACTGAAAACAGTATTGAGATAAATACTATGAGACTTTTTTTCATAAAAGTTTAAGTATAAATGTAGCTTTAAAAAGCGAATAAATAAGATAACAGTGCTTTGTACTTTGCAAAGATAAAAGAACTGTTAAAATTATATAACAGTCCTTTAATCTAATGCTCTGTACTTTTTACTAACAATCAAACTGTATTATTTCTATTCCATTTTTACACAGTTCATTTGCTGCCTTAAATATTACAATACGAGTGTGGTCATACCCATCATATTCATTATAATTTTCGTCAAAAACAAAATTAATACTTGAATAGGGATATGTTATGGAATACACGTGAATGTAATCAAGTCCTGCATCGCTCAATGCCTGATTTATTTCCTCAACATAATCATCGGGGAAAATCACTTCCCATTGATTTATGTTTGTACTAACAGTAATCGTTCCTCCTGAACACGAAATTATATTGCTACCTGATAGTATACCGGTAACACCATGTATGCGCGGTAAGGTAACGCAAATTTCCTGTTGTGAAAATACATTGTTGGCAAATATAAACATTGCTGTTAAAAATATATACTTTTTCATAATCTATTTATAATTAATCTGTTAAATTAATCTGTTGTTAAGAAATACACGAGGAGGTTTTTCCTCCCCGTGTATTCATTAATGTAAAACCAAAATTATATATATTACCATGCAGTCCATACGACTACACCTGATGTAAGGGATGACTTCGACCTGTAGCCTTTAAAAATATGATGATAATGACGACCGATATAACATGTCCAATAATCCGTATAATCGATGTAAGTTCCGCTTGAATTCATTACCTGTAACTGTCCAAGGTCTGTTACTCCATCTGCATCTATAACGTGAATTAGATAGTCAACTCTGGCAAATCCAGATGTAACTCCTGCCGGTCTTTTTATTACAACAGGTTGCCATCCGGTACATTCACCAAATGAAACAGGATGACCTACAGGCACTGTATCTCCTGTAAAATGATCTATTCGTTCATACTGTAGTCTGAGTGTTGTTGGTGTATCATCTGTTTCGTACAGGAAATTATAAAATTTCACATAGCCACAACTATCCTGATATACAGGGTCTTTTATATAAGGGAAGTCGTTATTGATAACAACAGGACTTTTGTCAAATGCATGAACAAATACATTATAATATTGTCCTGCTTCTGTTGTAAAGTTATTATCGTAAACTAATGTATAATTGGGAGATGTTCCCTGATACAATTTCAAATTTGAAGTACCTTTTGGAGCGAGAAAAAATTTACCTACAGCACCACCGGGCGCTCCGTTATATGAGGTTATATTAGAACGATAAATAATTTCGTCGTTTAACTCTACTTTTGTAATGTAATAGTCTGCATTTGTTGTTACATTAACCATGTAATGTAATTGAAATGCAGACTGAGTTGTCGGGTCAAAAGACATCTGCTGCGTAAATGTTATTTCATTTTTTTCGCATGATGCTGCAAAAAATAAAATTGCAGCTAAACTTAAATAATATTTTAATATCTTCATGTTCTTATTATTTTAATAGATTTATAATGATTCGGGAACATCTCCCGGAAAAGCAAACCAGGGAATAGAACAATGATAATTAAGGGCATTGCCGGGAATTGGCTTTAACGCTTCAAGACTCGGCAAATTCCACATATATTCCGAATTATAACGTGGACGTATTCTGTAACATGGAGAACCTTGATTATCTGCTGAATATGGAGCTTGTCTGTGTTGTACATTTGCAGGATACAAATAGAATCCTTTATAAACTTTGGTGTCATCAGTGTCCCATTTTTGTTCAACAGAATTTTGTTCCCATCCATTACCATTTTTAGGATAATCGCCTGTATAATTTACATCATAATGATACTTACGCATATCAACCCATGCCTCATGAGCGCCCCATGGATAAAGACTAACCCATTTTTGCATCATAATATGGCTAAGTGTTAAATCACCTGCTGTTAAACCTCCAACATAAGGTCCTACAAGGTATTCATTTGCCAGAGTACGGAATGTAGCAGCAGAAACTTTATCACCGCCTGCATCTGTATCATTTGGCAAAGCAATATATTTTGCACAAAAATCTATGTGTCTTGCAATTCCATCCTGCAATGCATGTAATGCTCCTGCTTTGTCTCCCTTTTTCCAATAAGCTTCGGCAGCGCAGAATTTCATTTCTGCACAAGTTGAAAGAATGTAAGGAGCTCCATCTCTGTATAACCAACGCCCATATCCATCAAGCGCAACGCTATTATTTGTAGCTAAATCACGACCATAGAAACTCGGTGCATAACGTGTTGCGCTTCTGCCATCTGCTGAAAGAGCAGCAACAGAATAAGAGCCTGTTCTTGCATTTCTATTACCTCCTATGTATCTTTTAGATAAATAGTCTTTTACATAAGATATTTCGTTAGGAAAAGTATCAATTATTACCGGATTTCTATCAACATAAGTATATCCTCCGCTACCATCAGGGATTGCTATCGTAACAATACATTTGTTGTTTTCTGTGAGTTGAGCATATCTCATATCTTGAGTCGCACAAAGAAGTGTTATACGTGGGTCAAAATGACCAGGTTCGCTACGTACTGTGTCAGTTATAATCTGGACTTCACTAAGTTCGTAAGGATACCATCTTCTATACTCTGTTGTGCCTATTGCCGTTGATGTTACTTGTTTATTCCCGTTTGCTTCATTATATTTAGGCACGGTTCCCGAAAGTATTTGTACCGCATATTCATGTTGAAAATAATAATAAGATGTACTATTCATCAAATTTTTTCTTGAAACACCCCAAAAATTCATATACGAAGTATTGGTGGTAGTACCATCTCCTGCAACTTGAAGTGTGGCATCATCTGCAGATGATGCAAAAGAGTTGTTAACACAATATATTACAGAATCGGCAAATCCACTGCTTACAAAATCGGTTTTGTTTGATAATGAAATATAGTTGCGTGCAAGCACAGCATAAGCAAATTTTTTCCATCTTGATATATTGCCCTGATAAATATAATCGTTACCAGAAATAAATGTACCGTATTTCGACATATCCGCTTCTTCCATTTCTATATATTCTATGGCTTTATATGCCATTTTTCGGATTTCGGGATAAACATCTTTTTGATAATCATATTCGTGAGAAAAACGATCTTGCTCAAAAGCCTGTCTAAACGGAACTTCACCGTGATATTTTACAAGCATATCCCAATCGAATGCCTTTATAGTTAAACCTATACCTGCAAGTGCATAATCGCCGGCATCAAGAGACTGATTTATCATATTTTCAAGATTCATTCCATGCAGCCAATAAACAACTCTCCACATTTCGCCCGCTGCATCGCTGGCAACAGAAAATGAGTGATTGGCATAACTTGTGTAGCTGGTTGTTCCCATCATTTGAGTTAATGGTCCCAAAGCTCTTATTTCATAATAAATACCCTGCAACGATGCACAAATACCGGGTAAATATAAATGAGCATCAATAGAAATAGGGGCATCAACGTTTTCGTTTACATCCAAATAAGAATCACAACTTGTATTCGAAAATACAAGAATACCTGATAATAATATTATTAATATTTTTTTCATTTTATATAATTTTAGAAAGTTAAAGTAAATCCAAAAGTAATACTGCGCGGATTAGGCATAGAATAAACATCGAATCCAACGCCACCGGTACCTCCAAGCGCAGCAGAGTTTGCATTTCCTACAACATCAAAGCCTGAGTAATTGGTTATAGTCAACAAATCGTTTCCCGCAACAAACACAGATGCATCGGACATCGTACCTTTTGTTACCTTTTGCAGCCATTTGCGAGGTACTTTGTAAGTTAAACGTAATTCCTGCAATCTGACATAATTTACGTTTTTTTCTATCCAGTCTTCGTTAGAGCCTTCATAAATAATACTAGCAGTTGTACCGCCCAATCCGATAGGAAATACTATAGTACTTTTTGTTGGATTGTCGGTATATTCAAATCCGTCCTGTAAAACTCCGTTAAAATAAATAGAGCCGCTTTCTCGGTATTTTACGGATTCCTCGCTCAAACCGTATTGCCACATAAGCCACTTGGTGCCATTCACAATAGTAGATCCAAGTCGGCCATCAAATAATGCCGATAATTGAAATTGTTTGTATTTTAGGAAAGTAGATATACCAAATTTGATTTTGGGTTCACGGTCTCCTATAATACTCCAGTTGTCTGTTTCAACAACAGGTAAACCCGTAGAGGCGCTTAGTATTAATTGTCCATCGTCTGTACGGCGTTTTGCCAAGGCACTTATAGATGTAATAGGATTTCCTACCGACGTACCATTGCGAATATTACCTATAACCCATGTAGAAGATGAGTAAAACTCACTTACATTTTGAGGCAGTTCAATAACTTTTGTTTTCCCTTTGCTCGCATTAATACCTACATTCCATGTAAAATCTTTGTTTTTAAGAACATCTACATCTATATGGCTTTCCCAACCCCAGGCATCAAATGTACCCATATTTCTGTTGTGAAGCACATATCCTGTAGCATAACTCAAGCGAAAACCTGTAACTATCTGATCGGCACAGCGTGTTGTATAGTAAGTAAAATCAGCATTTACTCTGTTTCCCCACAAGCGAGCTTCAAAACCGCCTTCATAAGTAGTTTGCATTTCAGGTTTCAAATATGGATTAGGACCCGTATATCCAAATCTGTAACTGCCACCCCAGTCTCCGGTTTGTTCCAACGCAGGATAAACAGAAAGAACGGGAGCATCTTTTCCAACTTGAGATACAGCGCCTCTTATTTTTAGATAACTCAGCACGGGATGATTTTTCAACAAAGGAAGTTCTGTTGCAATCCATGAAAATTCAACAGCAGGATAAAAATAACTGTTATTATCTATAGGTAACGTAGATGACCAGTCATTACGTCCGCGGAGATTTAAAAATAGCATGTCTTTATAATTGAACTCTAATGTTCCGAAAAGACTTTGAACTCGACGGCGAGTATTGCTTGTAGATCCCACAATACTCAGTGGGTCGCAATTGTTAAGTGATATAAAATTAGGATCAACAAAATGATCTCCATAAGTACTAAGTCTTCTGTTCAACTGGTCTAATTGATTATATCCAAACTGTGCTTGAATGGTCAAATTCTTTAATTTATCATAAGTGTATCCGGTTATAAAAGTCAAAGAAGAATAATTACTGTTTCCTTTGGAAATATTATAATATCCTCCATCAGAGCGGTTACTATAATTAGCATAATAAGGATGATATGCTGTTTCATAGGTATTTGCAGAAATATTCCAACCAGCTGTTGTAATAATATACCAATTGTCAACAGGCATTAATCTTACAGTAAAAGATGATACTATATTATCACTTTCATCATAAAATTTATTCTTATATAATCCGAATAATGGATTTGTTAAATCCTGATCAAGATAAGGAGGCGCATTTACTTTCATGTGTTTTCCATCCGCTGCTAAATAATTTCTCATATCATCAAATATGGGCCATCTAAGTGCTTGTCCGAATACGCCGGAACTGCCTTTAGGAGCTTTTGTATTGGTTGTTGTTGCATAATTCATGGCACCTTCAATTTCCAACCATGGTTTTATTTCGGCTTTACCTGAAAGAGATACATTAAAGCGCGTGTAATCTGTAGTTTTTACAACGCCTGTTTGATCCGTGTATGCAGTTGAGGCTCGTACAGTGAACTTATCTGTTCCTCCATCTATGGAAAGACTGTGTTTTTGAGTTACTCCTGTTTGAAGTACGGCATCATAATTGTCATAAAACTTGGATCCTTCAGGATATCTGCTGCCAAAATGATTTTTATAGTAAAAATTAGTTGTACCATAAGCTCCGTTCGCATACTTTGTTTGATTTTCAGGATAGCCATAAGCATTTGCAAGGCTTAAAGACGTGCCATAAACAACTCTTCCTCTGTCTTTTGTACCTTTCTTTGTGGTAATAATAATAGCGCCGTTTGATGCATCCGAACCGTAAAGAACAGCGGCAGCAGCGCCTTTTAATATAGTCATACTTTCAATATCTTCGGGATTAAAATCATTTCCCTGACTCGCAAAATCCAAATCTCGAGTTGATATTGCAACATCTCTTTTGTCTGCAAATCCACTAGGATCAAAAGTAGAATTATTCATAGGAACGCCATCAATAACATACAAAGGCTGATTGCTTCCTGACAGGGATGTATAATTGCGCAATACAACAGATGTTGAAGCGCCGGGCGCTCCTGATGTTGATGTAACTGTTATACCAGATACACGTCCTTGCAGGGCTGTAATAAAGTTATCACGTCCCGATTCTGTAATTTCTTCGGCGCGCACATTTTGTACGCTCGAACCGATAGAGCGTGCAACACGTTTCAATCCGAATTCAGCTGTAACAACAGCCTCTTCCAGCTGAGTAGCTTCTTCAGCCAGCGTAACATTAACAATGCTGCGGTCGCCTACAGTGATTGTCTGCGTTACATAGCCAATGCTCGAAACCGTCAATACGGCATTGTCCGGCACATCTTTTATTGTATAATTTCCTTTTGCATCGGTATATGCGCCGATTCTTGTTCCCTGCACAAATACGGAAACTGCTACCTGAGCTTCTCCGTTTTCATCGACCACAGTTCCTGTTACGGTTTTGGTTTGTGCAAACGATAATGCAGAAAAACCGACAAAAAGAAGCAGCATTATGACTCCTCTTTTCAGTATTTCCGAAGATAAAATTAAATTTTTCATCATTGAGTTTTAAAATTTTTTTTGTTAATTTTGAATAAATGATAGTTGTTGTGTTTTTTAATCAATACTGATTAATATTCGCCTTACGATTTTAAATTAAGGCGGGCATTTTTGTTTCTTTTTGTCATGTCATAATTATTTTCCTTTTTATTTTTAAAGTTTAACATTCAGTTATCTTATTTTTATTTATATTGTTTTTCACGTTATTATATTCAATTTCTGCTTGTCCTATAATTTACATTATATTTTTATTTTAACGCACAAAAATAATTAAATTTTAGAATATTACAAAATTTAACAAAAATTTCTTTCACATCCAAAAAAAGAGCTATTTTATTGATATACATGCTATTATTATGTCTTATAATGTAAATTATAGGACAAAAAAAACCGAAAGAAATGTTAAAAAATACAGGGCAACTTATAATTTTAAACTATGTATGATATTATGATTTTTATTAAAAAATAAAAATATGACAAACATGTTTATAATTTATTGCCTGTAAGACTTATACATTTGAATTTGACACGGAAAAATCATGTTTTTCAGGATATCGCAAAAATGCTTTATATCGTTTATTTGTAACCGGTAAACAAGTTTTACGGAATTATCATTATGAATTTTGCTGTAAATTTAGCGCAGCAACTAAATATTATATGGCACAGATTATCATATGCTTAAAATTCATCAATTTATTGAAACGTCATTGCGAACCGCTTGCGGTGAAGCAATCCGGTTGCCATGTTCTTTTATAGATTGCTTCGTCGTTACACTTCTCGCAATGACGGCAGAATAATATATTGCAGATAAGGCATATAGTGTTTTATTAAATATAAACTCTACTGTGTGAAATTCTATTTCCCGGATTACTTGCTGCATGCGAGAATTGTAATACCGAATCTAAACGCAATATATGATCAGCCAACAAAAAAATATTATCCTGCATGATATTTTTCAACTTTAAATAGTACTTTTGCAGTTACAATTTGACATTAATAAATTAAAGATCATAATATATGCAAACAATTGACAATTACAGTTTCAAAGGAAAACGCGCTATTATCCGCGTTGATTTTAACGTTCCAATGAACGAAAAGTTTGAAGTAACCGATGATACACGCATTCGCGCAGCAATTCCTACAATCAAAAAAGTACTGGAAAAAGGCGGTTCCGTAATTTTGATGTCTCATTTGGGACGTCCCAAAAAGAACGGCGATGACAGGTTTTCGCTTTCGCATATAGCCGGCGTCATTGAAAATCGCCTGGGCGTTAAAGTTACTTTTGCAGGCGACTGCATTGGCGAAAAAGCGACGCGGCTGGCAGCGGAACTTAAACCCGGCGAAGTGATACTGCTCGAAAACCTTCGCTTTTATGCCGAAGAAGAAGGCAAGCCTCGCGGACTTCCCGAAGATGCAGACGATGAAACAAAGGCGGCGGCAAAAAAGGCAATAAGGGAAAGTCAGAAGGAATTTACGAAAAAACTGGCTTCGTATGCCGACTGCTACATTAACGATGCTTTTGGAACCGCGCATCGGGCACACGCGTCCACAGCTCTTATTGCAGAGTATTTTGCCAATGATAAAATGTTCGGATACGTAATGGAAAACGAACTGAAAGCTATCGACAAAGTGCTGGAAGCGCCCGACCGTCCGTTCACGGCTATACTTGGCGGCTCAAAAGTTTCATCAAAAATCACAATCATTAAACGCCTTTTAGACCGCGTAGATAATCTCATCATAGGCGGCGGAATGGGATTTACGTTTATAAAGGCTCAGGGCGGAAAAATAGGAGATTCGATATGTGAAGACGAATTTATGCCGCTGGCGCTGGAAATTCTGGAAGATGCAAAACAAAAAAACGTGAATATCTATCTTTCTGTTGCAACTGTTGCAGGCAATTCGTTCAGCAATGATGCCGATGTGCAGATTGTGCCTATTAATAATATTCCGGATGGATGGGAAGGAATGGACGCTTCACCGCAAACGATTTCGATTTGGGAAAATGTAATATTAAACTCAAAAACAATTCTTTGGAACGGGCCTGTCGGCGTATTTGAATTTCCAAAATTTGCCAAAGGTACGGAAGCTATTGCGCAAACAGTTGCAAAAGCTACAAGGCAGGGCGCATATTCGCTAATCGGAGGCGGCGATTCGGTTGCTGCAATCAATAAATTCGGACTGGCAAACGACGTAAGCTACGTTTCAACAGGCGGCGGCGCTTTGCTCGAATATATGGAAGGCATTGAGCTTCCGGGAGTAAAGGCAATTCGTCAGTAAACAGCCTTTTCTGTTTATAGGAATATTTGCATAATTTCCGGAAAATATATTTTAGCGGCATGCAGTGCTATATGATGAAACATATCGCTGTATGACAGCATTAAACGAGTGATTATATTAGAGTTTATATTTAAAAACATTATATTCCTTATCAGCCATATATTATTCTGCCGTCATTGCGAGGAGTGTAACGACGAAGCAATCTATAAAAGAACATGACAACCGGATTGCTTCACCGCAATCGGTTCGCAATGACGATTCAGTAAATTGATGAATTTTAAGCATATAATAATCTGTTCCATATAATATTTATTGTGCAGACTGTTAATTTTTATTATTAATATAAAATTGTTCGAGTATTTTTATATCAATAATGCGTTGTTTGTTAAAGAAAAATTATCTTTGTACTTTATTTATAAAGATAATAAATAGATGAAACTTATACAAAAAATAATTGCATTTGTCGTTTTGTTTGCAATCGCTGTTTCGTGTTCTACCAAAAAGAATACGGCAACAACGCGCGCCTTTCATAAATTTACGGGACATTATAATACATATTTCAACGGCTACGAAAGCTACAGGGAAGGAATTAAAAAAGCCGAAGACACATACCCTGCATCGTTTGACGAATTATTGCCCGTATTTTCGTTTTCGTACAGCGAAACGCCAAACAAGGTAACCTCCGATATGGACAGGGCTATTACAAAATCGAATAAAGTTATACACGACCACTCAATAACAGCAAAACCCAATCTTCCGCGCGGTAAAAAAATGGATAAGGGAGAACGCGCATTTTATAATAAAAAGGAATTTAACGAAAAAATTCCTCAAACTCACATGCTTATTGCAAAATCGCAGGCATACATGCAGGATTATCCGGGAGCGGCGGCAACTCTCGAATACATGGAATCGCAATATGCAAAAGATACAGTTTTGTACGAATCGCGTATCTGGAGCGCTATAATTTCTACCGAGCGCAATGATTTGGAAGATGCCGAAAACCGGCTGAAAGCCATAAGCAGAATACGAAACTACCCAAAACAGCAGCATCAGCTTTATCATTCGGCGTGGGCAAACCTGCTTATAAAACAGGAAAAATACGGCGACGCGGCAGAACGTTTGCAAAAGGCACTGGAACTTACAAAAAAACGACTGGTGAAAACACGGTATTTCTTTTTACTTGCCCAGCTGTATCAAAAAACAGGAAATAAAGAAAATGCGCTGAAATACTTTACCAAAGTTTCAAAAATGAACGCACCCTATAATGTGCGTTTTGCGGCGCAAATTCAAAAAGCCGGCTCATTCGATCCCAATACCCAGGGCGGCGAATTGAAAACGCTTTATACAAAAATGCTGAAAGACAAAAAAAATGAAGAATATTTAGATCAAATTTATTATGCGCTCGGAAACCTTGAGCGTATAAATAACAACCAAAAAGCCGCAGCCGATCATTATCTGAAATCAATAGAAAAAAATCTCGACAATACCATACAGCTCGGACTCTCGCACAAGGCTCTGGCTGATTTGTATTTCATAAGTCCCGATTTTGTAAAATCGTTTTATAACTACAAGGAGGCGCGGACATCTCTGCCTCAAGCCCATTATGATTATCCTGCCGTTTCGGAAAAAATAGACATGCTCGAAGTGTTAGCTCCCAATCTCGAAACAGTGGAGCATGAAGACAGTTTGCAGAACATTGCAAAAATGCCTCAGGCTGAACGCGATAAAATGATAGACAATTTAATAGCCGAAGCTAAAAAGCACAGAGAAGAACAGCAGCTGGAAGAACAGAACCGCCAATATTACGTAATGCAGTCGGATATGGAACGATACGGTACGCGCGAAAGCGCTGCATCTCAAAATGCGCGCGGCAATGCAAGATGGTATTTTTACAATACCGCACAGTTGAATCAGGGATTGACAGAATTTAATATGCGCTGGGGACGCCGTAAACTCGAAGACAACTGGAGACGCAGAAACAAAGGCGTGTTTGAAAATAACGATTTTGATGAACTGCAAAACGAAACGCCGGCTTCAGCAGATGTAAACGATACTGCAAAAATTGATGGTAGCCGCCCGCAAAAGCCGGAACTGACGCCCGAACAGCGGGAATATTACCTGCAGGACGTGCCGCTTACTGCCGAAGCGATGCAAATATCAAACGAAAAAATTAAACACTCGCTGTATCTGGTAGCAGTAGCATATCGAAATGATATGAACGACAGCAAGCGCGCAATCGAAGCGTTTGAGGAATTTACAGTGCGCTTTCCCGATTGCGAATATACGGCATCGGCATATTATAACCTTTATGGCTTGTATGCAGAAAACGGAGCAATGGCGGAAGCAGATAAATATAGGCAACTGCTTACAACTTACTATCCCGACAATATTTTTACGCTGTCGGTTATAAATCCCGGATATTTGCAGGATCTTGAACGCAGGGAACAGCAAATCGAAAATTCTTACGAACAGGCTTTAAGCCTTTACAGAGAAAACAGAAATGCCGAAGCTTTATCGTTAATAAATTCGATAATGGCAGAAAACAGCGATATTAAAATCATTTCACGACTTGAATTGTTAAAGGTTCTTGCAACAGACTACGAAGGCAATCTTGTTGCATATAAAGAAGCATTGACAGGTATTGCAGTAAAATACAGCGCTACCGAAACGGAAAAAACGGCAAACGAAATGTTGAAAATTCTGCAGCAGGACGAAGTTAAAATCATGGCTTCGCTGACAGACGACAATATCCAGCAAGTACCCGTGCAAAGCGAAAATTACTTGCCGGACGACAGAGAGCAGTATATAGCTGCGCTGGTTGACAAGTCGCTTGATGTAAATTTAATAGTATTTGAAATAGTGCTGTTTAATGCCGATAATTATCTCGACAGTAATTACGAAGCGACAAGCGAACCGTTCGACGACAAATATCAGTTGATACTTGTAAAAACAGTCGCCGATAAAAAAACAGCAATCGCCTATTATGGCGAAATGCTGGCAAAATCGGGTTTCACTGCAAAAGTCAAAGACTCGGAGCATCTGCATTTTATTATAAGTCCCGAAAATCTGCAAAAACTGAAGCAGAGTAAAAGTATTGCGGAATACATGCAGTTTTTCAAATCGAATTATTAATTTAGAATGTTTTCGATAGAAATATCCGATTTAACCAAAATAAGCGACGCCGTCAGGATTTTGCTTAACGAAATAGGCAGCAGGCGCATTGTTGCGTTTTACGGTAAAATGGGCGCAGGCAAAACAACAGTTATAAAGGAAATATGCAGGCAGATTGGTGTTGCGGATGTTGTCAGCAGTCCTACGTTTGCGCTTGTCAACGAATATCGATGCATAAACGGAAAACCGGTATTTCATTTTGATTTTTATCGTATAAATAAAATAGATGAGGCTTACGATTTGGGATACGAAGAATACTTTTACGACAACAGTCTTTGCCTTATCGAATGGCCCGAAAAAATAGAGCAGATTTTACCCGATGATGCCGTTGCCGTAAACATAGAAGTAACCGGCAGTGACAGTCGGATTATAACAGTCTTGACATAGTGATGAAAAAAGAAAGAGCAAAGCGTAATAAGACAGTCGCTTTAACCGACTGGGAATATGTGTATTTTTCCAAAAAGATATGTAATCTGAAAGGATATGATAATATTAAAATCGAAGATATTTTGAATAAAACCATAAATAACGATTTGTTTGATATTGTTGATTGCCTGCCGAAGCGGTTTGCCGACCTCATTATTATTGACCCGCCGTATAATTTGACAAAAGAATTTAACGGATTCAGGTTTAAATCCACATCATACGACAAATATCTGGATTACCTGCGTTCGTGGTTTCCCAGGGTTGTATCGCTGCTGAAATCGAACGGTTCGCTGTATTTGTGCGGAGACTGGCGATGCACATCCGCATTGCAGCAGGTAATGAATGAAAATCTTGCAGTGCTTAACAGAATTACCTGGCAACGCGAAAAGGGCAGAGGAGCGTCAAGAAACTGGAAAAATGCTATGGAAGATATTTGGTTTGGAGTAAACAGCGCAAGCGATTATTACTTTGACGTGGAATCGGTGAAGCAGAAAAGAAAGGTCATTGCGCCTTACAGGGAAAACGGAAAACCGAAAGGCTGGGAAGAAACAGCCGCCGGAAATTTCAGATTGACATACCCATCCAACTTTTGGGATGATATCAGCATTCCCTACTGGTCGATGCCTGAAAATACCGAACATCCTGCGCAAAAGCCCGAAAAATTAATAGCCAAGCTGATTTTGGCAAGCTGTCCTGAACACGGAACCGTATTTGATCCTTTTCTCGGTTCGGGTACAACTTCGGTAGTTGCAAAAAAGTTGAACCGGCAATATGTCGGCATCGAAATGAACAGGGAATATTGCTGCTGGGCAGAAAAGCGCTTGCAGTTAGCCGACGCAAATCGCAATATACAGGGCTATTCCGATGGAGTATTTTGGGAAAGAAATACCGCAATCGCCCGTAAGTCATAAGTATTGAGCATTATGTATTTATCGCATGAAGCCATTCCTTTAATGGTTGTTCAAACTGCTAATTAGTTGCTCCTTAAAAATGGAACAAATCATTTATTAATAAGCAATTATGAATGAAAATAAGATGAAAAAATTGCAGGGTTTTAATCAATACAGACATAAAACCTTGCAAATATTAAAAAATCTTATTTCCTCTTCTTTTGTCTTGATACAAAAGAAGCAAAAAATCAA
>JAISDB010000058.1 GCA_031265155.1 Prevotellaceae bacterium
GAACACTATAATTCAGAATAGTTGTATATAAAAAAAGAAGTTGTATCTTTGAACCCGAATCTTATGCCGACAAATTGGTGTCAATAGCAGCCGGAACTGCCAAAAAACAGCAGGAAACAAGATGCTAACCTAATTTGTACCCTATAAGTGTCTTTGAAATATTAATTCACTGAATATTAGCGGTCTGACGCATTTAGCTCAAAATCCGTCCGCACCGCTAAAGAAAGTGCTTAAAGCGACGAGAGGTTGAAATGTTGTAAATCAGTTCGTTAGCAGATGCTAACCCAAACTGTACCCCCTAAGCAAAATCGCAAGGGTATAACATTGAAACAAAGCCAGTTAACCTGCAAAGGTGGTTTTCCCGTCCATACCGCCAAGTTGCTGAAAATAAAGCAGTAAGAGAATCGAAAAGCCTGTAAAAGTAGCATTTTACAGGCTTTTTCCTTTCTACCTGTACCATCTTCAGGACAGGATAAAGCCAGGTTCGGACAGCGTTCCGTTACCAAATCATTACCTGTTTCGGGAAAGATCAAAACAGGTAACGAATGTCGCGATAAGGCACTGACATGTCGCAAATTGGCACAGCAGAAATGCCTCATTTGAGAGAACAGAAAAGTATTTTTGTAACTTAAAAAATGAGCGCTATGCGAAGTACATTCAAGATTCTTTTTTACATTAAAAAGAATGCAATCAAAAGTAACGGGAAAGCTCCCGTGATGGCAAGAATAACCCTGAACGGCGAAATTGCCCAATTCAGTTTAAAGTGCGAGGTCAATCCGTCAGAATGGAATCCTGGAACTGGACGCACTGTCGGGAAATCGGCCGCGGCACAGAAACTGAACGGTCTGCTGGATAATTTCAGGGCATCCCTTACGCAACACTACAGGGAAATATCCGACCGTGAAGCCGCCGTAACCGCCGAAAAAGTAAGAAACGCCTTTCTTGGTCTTCAAATGCGGAATGATTCTCTGCTGGATTTGTTTGAGGAACACTGCAAAAATCTGGAAATCCAAGTGGGCAAGGGCGTAAGCCGTGATACGCATCAGAAATACCTTAGAACGGGTAATCGCCTTCGGGACTTCATGAATTACAAATACCGTATATCCGACATCAACCTGAAGGATATCAATCATTCGTTTCTTTGTGATTTCGAGATATATCTGAAAACCATTCATTCCTGCGGTCAGAATACTGCGGCAAAGTTCATGCAGCGGGTGCGGACTATCATCCTGATAGCCAAAAGCAACGGCTGGATTCATGCCGACCCGTTTGCCAATTACAAATTACAGACGGAAAAGACGGAACGTGAATTTCTGAACGAACAGGAACTGGAAAGGATTATTCAGAAAATTTTTCCGGTTAAACGGCTGGAACAGGTCAGGGATATTTTTGTCTTTTCCTGCTTTACGGGTCTGGCATACATAGACGTTTTCAATTTGCGGGAGACGAACATCCGTACAGCTTTTGACAATACCCTGTGGATTATGGGGAAAAGAGTAAAAACAGGCGTCAGTTACCGGGTTCCGCTTCTGGATATACCGAAAATGATTATTGAAAAGTACAGGGGAAGTTTATCCGGCGGTGAACTGCTGCCTGTCATAACAAATCAGAAGATGAACGCCTATCTGAAAGAAATTGCTGATTTGTGCGGCATTACCAAAAATCTGTCTTTTCACGTAGCCAGGCACACCTTCGCCACGACCGTTACCCTGTCCAAAGGCGTATCCATCGAAAGCGTATCGAAGATGCTGGGGCATACTAATATCAAGACCACACAGATATATGCCCGGATAACCGATGACAAAATCAAAAATGACATGGCAATGCTTGCCGATAAATTGAAAGAGATGGAAATGAAATATGCAGCAAACCTATAAAATTAAATATCATGGATTTGGAAAAAATCAAAAGTAAGATTATCACCGTTCAGGGACAACAGGTTATCCTTGACAGCGATGTGGCCGAACTTTACGGCGTAGAGACAAAACGTGTAAATGAAGCTGTAAGTAATAATCCCGACAAATTTCCTGAAGGGTATATTCTTAATTTAACAGCGGATGAGTGGGGAAACTTGAAGTCGAAATTTTCGACTTCAAGCTGGGGAGGCAAGCATAAACTGCCTAAAGCATTTAGTGAGAAAGGATTATATATGATTGCCACTATCCTGAAAAGTCCTGTGGCAACGGAAACCACTTTGGGCATCATTGAAACCTTTGCCAAAGTCAGGGAACTGTCACATACGATTGCCGAACTGCACAGGTACGACGGGGAACAACAAAAATCAATGCTGCAAAAAAGCGGTGAGATTATATCAGATATCATTTGCAGCGATTTGGAGCCAACGGAAACGGAAACAACGATAGAACTCAACCTTGCTGTTTTGTCTGTAAAACATACAGTTAAAAGAACATCTAAAAAAGAATAGCACAATGGAAACGGGATATATCAAAATTATTCGGGAAGAAGGCAAAGCGCCTTCGGTCGAAGCACAATTGGCAAATAACACCTTATGGATGGATAAATACTCGATTGCCAAAATGTTCAACTGCTATCCACAAAAAGTGGAAGCCAA
>JAISDB010000063.1 GCA_031265155.1 Prevotellaceae bacterium
TTATGCCGCGTGCCGGGGAAACGTTTCCGCAATTCCTCGTAAACGGCCTTGGCGCCGGGGATGTCCTGACGGGCGGCCATCTTCACGGAGTTGTAGAAGACGAGCGACGCTTGATAGGCCTCGCTGCCGGCGGTCATGGCGGTGTCGTCGGTCGCCTCGTGGAGTTGCAGCGTGGCGTTGTTGAGCGTCAGCAGATTGTGCGTGTCGGCGAAATCCGTGTTGAAAGCGGTCATGTCGAGATACGGCGGGCAAAGCTTGGGATTCTGCACGGCAAATTCGTGGGCTTTTTCCACGAAGCTGAACGTTTTCTCGCCCATCTTGGGCAGCGACTGACGCTGGGCGGGCGTGAGAGGGGTCACGTAGGGCAACAGCAGCGCGTTTGCCTGGTTGACCAGATTTTGTATCTGTGCCAGTATGTCGGCAGGGATAGATAGGGAATGTTTGTCTTCCATGATATTTACATTTTAATTAATTGAAATATTTTGTAATAATTTAACTCCGCAAAGATAATGATTTTTTTGTATTAAAGATGATGCTTTTGATACAAAACAGCAAAAAGTCTGGAATTGCAGGTAGAAACAGGTGCAAGCGATGGATTATTCCGGCATAAACAGCTGTTTCTTCAAAAATATATTTTTCAAAGATAAGAAAGATGTTTTTCAAGTTAATTTGTCTTGACGCAAAAATAATAAAAAGGTCAATGATTATACTTCTCGGCGCCCCGCTAACGGCTGTTGCATGGCTCAATCTCCCGCCCAATGTCATCAAGTTAATGAAAAAACCGTTTTTATTTGCTAATCAACTTCTGTTCTTGCATGTCGGTAAATTTTTCAACTGCTCAACATGCAGAAAAATTAATAGCACGTTGAGCAGGCGGCGTTCCCACAAGTCACAGTCGTAAATCGGAGTTACCGTATAGCGTCGGCTGCTCTTGATTTTTTGCTTCTTTTGTATCAAGACAAAAGAAGAGAAAAAAACTGCCCCTCACGGCGCAATCTCCCGACTGCGCCGTGTTAAAAGTAAAGCTCCTGCTTTGCGGCAAGGCAGAGCCTTGCTCCTGTCTTCGACGTAGCGAAGACGTTACGCTGCTCAATGGCAGTTAACGCTATATGGTTATTATTACATCTTGATTTTCAACTTGAAAATGATACCCGATTTTGAAACTGTGTTCTACTGCTAATTAAAAAAGATTTAATCCGTTTTTCGCTGTTGTCAGGTAATTCAAAAAAATCGTGTAAATTTGCATCTGGTTAAAATAAAATGGAAAATACAAAATGTTTTTGAATTTCAAGCCAAAGCTGTTTGTTACATTAAGAAATTATACAAAAGACAAATTCATTGCCGATTTAATGGCAGGGCTGATAGTCGGAATTGTAGCGCTGCCGCTCGCCATAGCATTTGGCATAGCGTCGGGCGTGAGTCCCGAACAGGGCTTGATTACTGCAATCATAGGAGGATTTATCGTATCGTTTCTTGGAGGCTCAAACGTGCAAATCGGCGGACCGACAGGCGCTTTCATAATTGTTGTTTTCGGCATTGTAGCCAATCCTGAGCTTGGAGTTTCGGGGCTGGCAATGGCAACAGTTATCGCAGGAATCATACTGATACTTATGGGTTTTCTGAAGCTGGGAACAATAATAAAATTTATCCCCTACCCTATTATTGTCGGATTTACAAGCGGCATTGCCCTTACCATTTTTTCGACGCAGATAAACGATTTGCTCGGTCTGTCGATAAGCGACATGCCGGGCGATTTCATCTCAAAATGGGAAGCATATTTCAAAAATATCGGAAATATTAATTTTATTGCAGCGGGACTGAGCGTTACAAGCGTTTTCATTATAGTAATTACTCCGAAGTTTCTAAAAAAGATACCTGGTTCGCTTATTGCAATTTTAGTTGTAACGGTTATTGCATTTTTTCTGAAAGAATACGCAGGCATAAGCGGAATAACAACAATAGGCGACAGGTTTCCTGACTTGACCGGAAGCATAAAATTTTCTGGATTTGAATTGCCGACAATGGAAAAAATAAACCGGCTGCTGCCTTCGGCGTTCACGCTGGCAATGCTTGGCGGAATAGAATCGCTGCTTTCGGCAACAGTTGCCGATGGCGTTATCGGCGACAGCCATAATTCGAATACCGAACTTATTGCCCAGGGCGCGGCAAACATTGTGGTTCCGTTTTTCGGCGGCATTCCCGTAACCGGCGCCATTGCACGCACAATGACAAATATCAACAACGGCGGACGAAGTCCTGTTGCCGGAATTGTTCACGCGGCGGCGCTTTTGCTGATAATGCTTTTTTTCATTCCGCTTGCCAGGTATATTCCCATGGCTTGCCTTGCAGGCGTTCTGGTGATTGTATCGTATAACATGAGCGAATGGAGAACCTTCTGCACGCTGATAAAAAATTCAAAATCGGACGCCACCGTGCTGATAACAACATTTTTGATAACAACGGTTTTTGATTTGACGATTGCCATCGAAATAGGCCTGCTGCTTGCAATGCTACTGTTCATGCGCCGCATGATTGAAGTAAGCAACGTTTCGGTTACGACGGATGTAATCGACCTGTCGAAGGAAAAAGAGATATATCGCACCGAAGAAAAACTTGCCTTGAAAAAGGGCGTTGAGGTTTATGAAATAGATGGGCCGTTTTTCTTTGGCATTGCAAATAAGTTTGATGCCTACATGAAAGTCATTGGCGAAAAGCCGAAAGTAAGAATCATAAGAATGAGAAAAGTCCCGTTTATGGATTCCACCGGCTTGCGAAATCTCGAAATCCTGTACCGCCTGTCAAAAGCCGAAGGCATTGTAATAGTGCTTTCGGGCGTAAACGAGCGCGTGAGGCAAATGCTTGCAGTATCGGGATTATCGGCAAAAATCGGCGAGGAAAATATTTGCGACCATATAAGCAAGGCAGTCGAGAAGGGAAACAGTTATATCAAATAAGGCATGGCAAACAAAAAAAGGAAAATCGAACCTGCTGCTTTAAGAAAGGCAAAACGGACGCACCGTCAAACAATAACATTCAATGACATGGAGATGAGCGTTATTACAAACTTTTGCTTCAAATATAAAATTACCAAGCGAACAAAATTTTTTCGCGAAGCGATAATATCAACCATTTTGCAAAAAATTGAAGAAAATCACCCTACATTATTTTGATAAAATGAATAAAAACAGGTAACTTGTAAGTAAAAAACGAAGCTATGTCTAACCAGTGTTAATGAATTAATAAAAAATGAAACGTCCGATAATAATTTCGGGACCATGCAGCGCCGAAACAGAAGAACAGACACTAATAACCTGTACCAAGCTTGCCGAAACGCAAAAGGTGGATATTCTGCGCGCAGGAATATGGAAGCCGCGCACAAGTCCCGAATCGTTTGAAGGCGTTGGAGAACTTGGCTTGATATGGCTCGAAAATGCAAAACGGATTACGGGCTTGCCTGTTGCCGTTGAAGTGGCAAATGCCGAACATGCGCATAAGGCGCTTTTACACGGCGTGGATTACGTATGGATTGGAGCGCGCACAACCGTAAATCCGTTTAATGTAAAAGAAATTGCGTACGTTTTGAAAGGAACCGGAGTTAAAGTTTTAATAAAAAATCCGATAAATCCCGATTTGTCGCTATGGATCGGCGCAATAGAACGAATTGCTCATACGCGCGGAATAGAAAACATCTGGCTTGTGCATCGCGGATTTTCCGCTTACGGATACAGCGAATATCGCAATGTGCCTTTATGGCATCTGGTTTTTGACATTCGCTGCCAGTTTCCCGGGTTAAAAATCATTTGCGACCCGTCGCATATATGCGGAAACCGCAAAAATCTTCTTAAAGTATCTCAAATTGCCGCCGACTTGAATTATGATGGACTGATGATAGAATCGCACATACATCCCGATACGGCATGGAGCGATGCAAATCAGCAAATCACTCCCGCCGAGCTGAACACGCTGCTTGCATCCCTGAAATGGCGCAATGCAAAAAGCAGCAGCTCCATATTTTCATATTCGTTAAACAGTATACGCTCAGAAATAGATCAGATTGATTCCGACTTGTTTGAACTGCTGAGCAGAAGGATGAAGCTCGCCGAAGAAATAGGGCGAATAAAGCTGACCGGCAATGTTTCCATTTATCAGGAGCAGCGCTGGAATAGTGTTGTGGAAAGAATCATTTCGCGGGCAAAGCGGCTCAATATCAGCGAAGCGTTTATTCATGCGGTTCTTGATGCCATTCATTCCGAAAGCATAAGCAGGCAGAATGAAATTATGAACAGGACATGATCTTCGTTTTCATCAGCCTGTTTCTGTAGCGAACAAATAAAATTCCCGTAAATACCGTTATCGCAAATCCGAATATGTTCGATAAGGCTATTCCAAGTCCGAATCCTTCGGGCGCTGCAAAAATGTAGGTTGATGTTACAGCCGTCATAAACAGCGCCGGAATAAGCGATATGAAATAATTTTTACCGTTTCTGCAAAGATAAACGGTTATTGCCCAAAGCGTAAACACAGCCAAAGTTTGATTGCACCATGCAAAATATCGCCATAAAACGCCGAACGGAACAAAAAACAGGATTATGAAAGTAAGCGCAAAAACAGGCACGGCAACCAGCAGGCGTTTCGATAACCGCTTTTGATTGACATGCAGAAAATCGGCAGCAATCAGGCGCGCCGAACGCAAAGCCGTATCGCCGGAAGTAATCGGCGCAGCAACAACGCCAAGCAAGGCAAGCAGCCCGCCAAATGTTCCAAGCCATGTTTTGGATACCGTGTTTACAACTTCGGCGCCCGTATTTGAATTTTCGGGAAGCGATGCCGCATAATCCTGCAAGCCATCAACAGAACCGAAAAACGAAGCAGCCGCAGCTGCCCAGATCAGCGCCAAAATTCCTTCGGCAACCATTGCCCCGTAAAAGCACCGGCGACCGTATTTTTCGTTTTTCAGACATCGCGCCATCATAGGCGACTGTGTTGCATGAAATCCTGATATGGCGCCGCATGCTATCGATACAAACATCATTGGAAATATTGGCAATCCTTCTGGATGCCGGTTTGCCAAGCCGTCTGTAATTTCAGGTATCGGCGCACTGTTTACAAATAATGCGCAAAGTATTCCTACAGCCATAAACAGTAAAACAGCGCCAAACAAAGGATAAATTCTTCCGATGAGCTTATCGATGGGAAGCAGCGTTGCCAGAATATAATAACCGAAAACAATAACCGTCCACCAGAAAACGCTTATGTAATTCTGCGTAATTCCTGCAAGCAATCCTGCGGGACCCGAAATAAATACCGCTCCAACCAAAATCATAAGCAACAGCGAAAAAATCCTCATAAACTGCTTTGCCGCAATGCCCAGTTCCTTTCCGTTAAGCTCGGGCAAACTTGCGCCTCCGCTGCGAACAGACATCATTCCCGAAAAGTAATCGTGAACCGCTCCTCCAAAAACCGTTCCGAAAACAATCCATAAAAATGCGGCAGGCCCGAACATCATTCCCATTATTGCGCCGAATATAGGTCCAAGTCCAGCGATATTCAAAAACTGAATAAGAAATATGCGCCACCACGACATTGGAACATAATCGACATTGTCGGTCATTGAGTATGCCGGCGTCTGCCTGTGCCTGTCGATTCCGAAAATGCGCTCGGCAAATTTACCGTATATAAAATATCCTGCAATCAAAATTGCAACAGCAAAGCAAAAACTTATCATATTTTTTATGTTTATTTGATTGCGTAAAATTATAAAAAGTTTATAACTTACGACTATATAAAATATTTTTTATCAGTTTTTTTGAAGTATAATGTCAATGAATATCACAAAACTCATAACTGAAAAAGTTTGCAGGGCAAAAGCTGGCTCACCTGCAAAACCCTGTGTTTAGGCATAGAGCTTTGATAGCCGGAAAAGAAAAAAAGGAATATCAAGAACTCCCCTGACTTCTGTCCTGAACGATTTGATTTTTGAGTTGAAAGATTCCGCCGATGCATTAGTGGAACGATTGATATAGAAGTTTAATATTTCTTCACTGTGTTCGTAAAAAGTGGCTGCAATGACGTTAAAGGAGTGGAATCCAGCTTCTTCTACCTTATTATACCATCGAGC
>JAISDB010000099.1 GCA_031265155.1 Prevotellaceae bacterium
ATCACTGGAAATACCATATCCATACCATCAACAGAATCAGGCGAGTTTACGTTTACATTGATTAGCTTGACGGATGCCAACGGTTGTGAAGCGGACATTTTGAATGTTACGGACAACACTGTAAGTGCGACGATACTGGTCAACGCCTTGCCGACGGTCTACATGCCAAATACTCCTGTATGCAAGGATGAGACTGTAGATTTGTTATTTAGTGGCATACCTCCGTTTGTACTGGATTATACTGTGAATGGGTTTGCACCAAACTACTATCATTTGCCGACTGTATTCAAGGATAACACCGATGCGACTTTTGATCCGAATGATGAAAATCAGGTGATGTTAACGTCTACAGGCAATGGATTGTATCGTGGAAGTGTAGTTGCAGGTGAAGCCGGAAACTTCAATTTTACGTTAATATCACTGATAGATGCCAATGGCTGTAAAAACGACTCTGCAAAGACAGTACATATAAAGGTAAAAGACCTGCCGACTGCAACAATAACAGACTCGGCGGTCTGTGTAAATGGTTTTATTACTGTACATGCGCAAGATTCTATAACATATTTGTATATTGAATTTGAAAAAGCAGATCCACTGTCAACGGGTAACGGAACGATGTTCTCTCATGCATATACCGACACTATACCAGAAGATGGATATTTCGTGATACCAGTGGATTCTTTACAGACAATTATACCTTCAACGGATGCTATATATAATTATACCATGCGCATAAGCGGCGTTGAATGTCTTAATGGTAATATTATAACAGGTACGATTAAAATAAATCCGAAACCGACTGTAACCATGTCGAATACGGTTGTGTGCGTTGGAGACGGCGTAAATATATCATTTACGGGTACTCCGCCGTTTATACTGGAATATGAAGTTAATGGAGGCAATCCTGCTCTGGCAGGCTTACCGGCTTCTCCTTTGCATGTTTCACAGCAGGATACGACTGTTATTGCCGGTAGCGCAGGCGATTTTGAATTTAAATTAATATCGTTGACTGATAATAATCTTTGTACAGATACAGTGGGTAAAACTGTAAATGTAACAGTGAACAGTCGCCCGACAGTAACTATGTTAGGATTGGACGGCAACGGCAAAGCCGAAATATGTTTAGGCGAGAGCATGACGCTTGTATTTAATGGTCTGGCTCCGTATGATTTGGAATTTACATCCAGTGGAGCGACATATTACAAGACGGATATACAGACAGATACGTTGCATGTACCATCGTTAGAAACAGGCACATTTAATTTTGAGCTTGTAAGATTGATGGACGCTACCTATTGTTCTGCCGATTTGAGCAATACGACGGGCAATACAATAACAGCGGAAATTTTAGTACATGCGCTGCCCGACACGCCTGTGATAACAGTAAACAATGTGTGCGATGGAGATGAATTAGTATTCAAAACAGGTTCGGGTTATGCCGAGTATGAATGGGTAGACGTGATAAACAGTGTTACTGTCAGTACTTCCGACAGTGTAATAAGACAGACAGCCACAGGCACATATACATATAAGGTTCGCGTTAAAAATGCCAATGGCTGCTGGAGCGAATACAGCAGTGAAGCAAGCGGAACCGTATATACACTGCCTGCAAAACCTGTAATAGACAGTGTAGGCAATGTATGCTACGGCGAAACGCTGACGTTTGAAACAGACCCGAATTATGCAGGATATATCTGGAAAGAAGTTAACACAGGTGTAATCACCATAACGACCGAGCCGAGAATAACGCATACGGCAGCAGGCTTGTACACGTATATTGTACGCGTTCAAAACTCGCAGGGTTGCCGTAGCGAATACAGCGATACGGTAAGCGGTGAAATTTATGCTTTGCCTGCAACTCCATCAATAGCGTCGTCTGTAAACGCTGTATGCTTCGGTGATACAATAACATTCACAGCAACTTCGGGACATCTGCGTTATGAATGGACTGAAATATTAACGGGAACAGTAACTGATACAACGGTTAATACAGTGAAAGTATCGGCAGCAGGCTATTACGTATACAAAGTACGGGTTATAGACAATAACGGTTGCTGGAGCGAATACAGCAATGAAGCAAGCGGCGAAATTTATGAATTACCGGAACCACCGGAAATAACTGTGGGAGATAATGTATGCTTCGGCAGTACGTTAACATTCACAACGACAGCAGGCTACAGTATTTATGAATGGACTGAAACTAACAGCGGAACTGTAACAACAGGCACAAATACCATATCGCAAACAGGTACGGGTACTTATACATATAAAGTACGCGTGCAAAACTCAAGCGATTGCTGGAGCGAATACAGCAATATTGAAAGTGGCGAAATTTATGAATTACCGGAACCACCGGAAATAACTGTGGGAGATAATGTATGCTTCGGCAGTACGTTAACATTCACAACGACAGCAGGCTACAGTATTTATGAATGGACAGAAACTAACAGCGGAACGGTAACACTGGGTACACATACCATATCGCAAACAAATCCGGGTGCATATGCATATAAGGTGCGCGTGCAAAACGCAAATAGCTGCTGGAGCGAGCATAGCGAAATTGTAACAGGAACTGTTTATCCCACATTGATAATACCGGAAATAGAACCGTCAGGTACGGTGTCAATATGTGAAGGAAGCAGCTTGACGCTCATTGCAACAACAGGCTTTGCAAATTACACATGGTACCGTAATGGAACGGAAACAGGCAGCGGACCTGAAAATTCCATATCGGTAAATGAAGCGGGTAAATATACGGTTACTGTAACTACAGATTACGGTTGCGGAAGCGGAACGAGTGAAGAAGTAACGGTAGAAGTAATAGCATATCCTGCAAAACCTGTAATTACGGCAGAAGGACTGCTGGACGGACAGTCAGGCAAGAAAGTATCGCGCAGAGTAGGAATGAATATAGTATTTGAAGTCAGCAACAGGATAGATACGCTGATATATCAGTGGTATCACGATGGCAGCATAATAACAGGAGGACAGGGAGAAGCGCTGTACCTGTCATCATTGCGCCTGACCGATGCAGGTATTTATACGGTAACGGCAACTACGCAGAATGCAGGCTGCTCGACAGAGTCGGATAATGCTACTCTGATAATGCGCGAAGACGTATATGTTCCGCGCCTGGTAACGCCTAATAATGATGGCGAAAACGACAATCTGTTGATTAAAGGTTTGGAAATATATCCACGCAATGAATTGATAGTAATCAATCGCTGGGGCAACGAAGTCTTCAGAGCAAAAGACTATGCAAATGGAACCTGGCAAGGCGACAATTTGCCCGATGGAGTATATTTCTACAAATTGCGGCTGACAGAAGCCAATGGTTATACCGAAGAAAAAACAGGATATTTCCATCTTAAAAGATAATTAATACGCGGAGTTAAATGAAAAGTGAGAAGAAACATGTCTTTTCACTTTTCATTACAACTCTTAAAGTGAATGATGAATGAATAATAAAGAAAAATAAAAAAATCAAATATGAAAAAAATACTTTTATTAGCAGGAATACTGGGTATATTTTGTACAAACAGGGCAGAAGCGCAGCAAATAGCTCAATTTTCACAATATATGTTCAACGGTATCTACATTAATCCGGCTTATGCAGGATATAAGGATATGTTTTACGGACACATGGTTTATCGCAAACAGTGGGTCGGCATTGACGGTTCTCCGCAAACTACGATGTTAAGCGTAGATGGCAACTTATCCAAAGGATCTAATATTGGATTTGTTTACACCAACGATCAGATAGGAGCGATATATACCAACAGTATTATGGTCGATTATGCGTATAGAATTAAAGTCAGCGAGAGCGGAAGATTAAGCTTTGGGCTGTCGGCAGGGATGGTTCATCACGGATTAAATCGTTCAAAACTTAGCGAGGAGCAAAGCGATCAGTTGGCGGCAGACTCCAAGAATGTATGGAAGCCGGGATTTGATGCGGGTTTGTATTTTGATACAAAGAACTTTTATGCGGGATTTTCAATAGTAGGCATAGTTGCCAACAAACGAGCGGATAAAAACTCATTTGAAGTTATTCGCACCGATGAAAATTATTTTCTGACGCTGGGCGGTATTATACCCTTGAATGAGAAATTAAAATTGCTGCCATCTACATTGCTGAAAACGGATTTAAAAAATCCCCTGACATTTGATATTAATGCAATGCTGATGATATCCGACAGGTTTGGCATTGGTGGCAGTTACCGTACAGGCGTGCTGTGGTTTACAGATGTAAAGGATAATACAAAACAGCGGGATGCCCTGTCTTTGATTTCCGAAATATACGTAACGGACAGGATACGCTTAGGCATGGCTTATGATTTTGACCTGAACAAGGTAACGACAGGTACAAACGGCAGTTTTGAAATATCATTGGGATACTATTTTACAAAAAATAAACAGAAATACGCAACGCCTCGATATTTTTAACAATTTATGGTAAATAAAAGAATAATAAATTAATCACTTTTTGCGGATAGCAATGAAGAACTGAAAACCCCTCACTAAGTTATGACTTGGTGAGGGGTTGTTTTTTGATGAGGTTCATTAAATAGTCGTTCCTTAGTAAGTATATTTTTCAGACGAAGCATGCTGATAAAATTTGAGGAATTTGTCATATTTTTTCGCAAATGCATATAATCAGAAGGCATTTTTAATTATATATTGATTTCATGCAATGTGCAATTATAAATATTTGATTTTCAAGATACATTATTCCATTAAAATGTCAAAAACCATGCTTAACCGGTTTTAACGGCAAGTTATTTTGAGATGTACTGCGAGCCGAAAATATGATATTTTGTTACTCTGATTGAAAATTAATTTTTATTCATCGGTTCTCAATATCAATTTTATTTGTACCTTTGCCTGCTTTTTAATAAGAAAATTATAATGATAAAAATTACATTTCCTGATAATAGCGTACATGAATATCAAAAAGGCGTAACAGGTTTGGAAATAGCTCGGAGCATCAGTCCGCGTCTTGCTGCGGATGTGCTTTCTGTTTCCGTGAACGGAGAAGTCAGAGACCTGACCGCTCCGATTAATGCCGATGCGAAGATAAAGCTTCATAAATTTGATGACGAAGAAGGCAAACGCACATTCTGGCATTCGTCTTCGCATCTTATGGCAGAAGCCTTGCAGGCTATATATCCTAAGGTAAAATTCGGCATAGGACCAAGCATCGAAAATGGATTTTATTATGATGTTGATCTTGGCGATACAAATCTTGTTGAAGCCGATTTGGCTGCCATCGAAGAAAAAATGCTTGAATTTGCCCGAACAAAGGAACATTTCGTATGCCGTTCGGTAAGCAAAGGCGAAGCTCTTAAAACTTATGAAGCAAAAGGCGATCAGTATAAGGTTGAACTTATAGGCGATTTGGAAGACGGGACAATTACATTTTATGAAAACGGCACATTTACCGATCTTTGTCGAGGTCCTCATTTGCCCGATACGGGAATGATAAAGGCGGTTAAACTTACGGCAATAGCAGGAGCTTACTGGCGTGGAAGCGAAAAAAATAAAATGCTTACACGCATTTACGGAATTACTTTTCCGCAAAAGAAAATGCTGGATGAATATCTGCAAATGCTCGAAGAGGCAAAGAAGCGCGATCACAGGAAAATCGGCAGGGAACTGGAGCTTTTCACGTTTTCACAAAGGGTAGGGCAGGGGCTTCCGCTTTGGTTGCCTAAAGGAGCGGCGTTGCGCGAAAAACTTGAAAATTTCTTGCGGAAAGTACAGAAAGATTATGGTTATTCGCCTGTAATAACGCCTCATATCGGTCAAAAGGAACTGTATATAACATCAGGTCATTATGCCAAATACGGAAAAGATTCGTTTCAGCCGATACATACGCCGCAGGAAGGCGAAGAATTTCTGTTGAAGCCAATGAACTGTCCGCATCATTGCGAAATTTATAAAAGCAAGCCGCGTTCATACAGGGATTTGCCTGTACGCTTAGCCGAATTCGGAACGGTTTACAGGTACGAGCAAAGCGGCGAGTTGCACGGACTTACCCGCGTGCGCGGATTTACCCAGGATGATGCTCACATATTTTGCCGTCCCGACCAGTTGAAGGAAGAATTTTGCAAAGTAATTGATATAGTTCTTTATATATTTAAAATATTAAAGTTTGATAACTATGAAGCTCAAATATCGCTTCGCGACCCGAATAATAAGGAAAAATATATAGGAAGCGACGAAAATTGGGAAAAAGCAGAACAGGCAATAGCCGAATCGGCTGCCGAAAAAGGCTTGCCGACAGTTACCGAAATTGGCGAAGCTGCCTTTTATGGACCTAAACTCGATTTTATGGTTCGCGATGCAATAGGCAGAAAATGGCAACTGGGAACAATACAGGTTGACTATAATCTTCCCGAACGTTTCGAGCTTGAATATACGGGAGCCGACAATGCCAGGCATCGTCCGGTAATGATTCACCGGGCGCCGTTCGGTTCGATGGAACGCTTTGTTGCCGTTTTGATTGAACACACGGGCGGAAAGTTTCCGTTATGGCTGACGCCCGAACAGTTTGTTATTATGCCCGTAAGCGAAAAATATAACGATTTTGCACAAAAAGTTTTGAAAGTCATAAATAATTCCGATATTCGCGGGTTCATTGATGACAGAAATGAAACAATAGGTAAAAAAATAAGAGAAAACGAATTGAAACGAATCCCTTATCTGCTGGTGGTTGGCGAGAAAGAAGCAGGCGGAAATTCAGTATCGGTTAGACGGCAGGGCGAAGGAGATAAAGGCATTATGACAATTGAAAAATTTATAGAAACTGTTAAAATTGAAATAGAAGAAACATTGAAAAATTAAAAAATTTGTGAAATTATATTAAAATAAAGAAAGTATAAATTAAACTTTGGAGGACAAAACAATAGCAACACCTTTTCAAAAAAAAACTTTTAAGCCGAATCCCGGTTTTGTTAGAAGAAATAATAACAGCAACCAGATTCAAAACAACAAAGGAAAAGACGAGGAAAATCGCATTAACGGAGAAATAATATCGACAAAAGTGCGGCTTGTAGGCGATAATATCGAAAATCCCGGAATTTATGCAATAGCTGACGCTATTAAGCTTGCGCGGCAAATGAATTTGGATTTGATTGAAATCTCGCCGATGGCACAACCTCCTGTTTGCAGGATTGAAGATTATCAGAAGTTTTTGTATCAGCGCAAAAAGAAAGAAAAGGAACAAAAGGCAAAAGCTTCAAAAATAGTGGTAAAAGAAGTTCGTTTCGGACCAAATACCGATGAACATGATTATCAATTTAAATTGAAACATGCAAAAAGCTTTTTGGAAGAAGGTTCGAAAGTAAAGGCTTACGTATTTTTCAAGGGACGTTCGATATTGTTTACGCAGCAAGGCGAAATACTGCTGTTGCGTTTTGCAAGCGATTTGGAAGAATACGGCAAAATAGAACAAATGCCGAAACTTGAAGGAAAGCGAATGACTATTTTTGTGAATCCGAAACTGCAAAAGAAAAATCAATGAATTTTTAATAACGATTAAATATTAATAAAATGCCAAAAATGAAGACAAATTCCGGAGCAAAAAAAAGGTTTGATGTTACCGGAACAGGAAAAATTAAAAGAAAACACGCTTACAAAAGTCATATTTTGACAAAAAAGACGACTAAACGTAAACGTAATTTGACGTATTCGGCACTCATAAGCTCAGCAGATGAAAAGCGCATGAAATTGCTTCTGGTTGAGTAAAATTGTTGAAAAAATCTTTTAACTAAAAAAAATAATTATTTGTTTAACCTGAATGTACGGTAATAAGAAGATTCAAACAGAGAACACCGACATTCGAAAAATTTTAAAATTATGCCAAGATCAGTAAATGCAGTAGCATCAAGAGCTCGAAGAAAAAAATTGCTGAAATTAACCAAAGGGAATTTTCTGGCAAGAGCAAATGTTTGGACAGTAGCAAAAAACACCTACGAAAAAGGTTTGACTTATGCTTATCGCGACCGAAAAGTAAAAAAAAGAACCTTTCGCGGATTATGGATTCAGCGTATCAATGCAGGAGTGCGCCAGTATGGTTTGACGTATTCTGAATTTATGGGAAAAATCGCAGCTAAAAACATCGAATTAAACCGTAAGGTTTTAGCCGATTTGGCAATGAATCACCCGAAGGCGTTTGAAGCTATTGTAAACGCAGTGAAATAATCATTTTTGATTGAAATATTTTTTAACTGAAGAAAGACGCATTTTGCGTCTTTTTTTGTTTTTCCCGGCTATCTCACAATACCGAAAAAACGGAACATTCATAATCTTAATTTCAAATTAAGTCATTTTCCGAAGATGCATAACAGGCAGTCGATAATAAAACAGCAAATTCTTGATAAGCGTTTTATTAATCTTAGAATCTTAAATCATTAAACTTTCAATTACTGTTTCACTCTTAGCTGTCCTACTTTGTAGCCTTCTTTTTTTAGCATATTCAGCAGTCCGTCGTTGCCCCAGAGATGCGCCGAGCCTACAATTATAAACTCAATATTATCATCTTCGATATATTTTTTAATTTTGGGAAGCCATTTGCGGTTTCTGTCTGTAAACATTGCCCTGTAAACGCTCGGATAGTCACGTTCCATTTCTTCTATTTCCGTTTTGGCAAGTGCTTTCCCATTACGCCAGTCGTTGATAAGCGCTGTAAATTCTTCTTCGTAATTAAATTTTTGCATGTCTTTGAGCGAATATGCCATAAATTCATCCAAATCGAAAGGCAGATTGCAGATTAAATCTATCTGAAAATCGATGCTTTCCAAAAATTCAACATTTTTATTCTTATTCGAAGCCTTGTCGTAATAATAAACATCAACGCCGCCTGCCGAAAGATTTATCTGTTGCAGTTTTGTTGCACTGATGGTCATGATTGCCATTCCCGGTTTCATTTTTTCTATCAGGGAAAAAGGCAATCCCGCATCATTAGCCGCGTCGTAAAGCGCTTTATACTGACGCTCGTTCAAAACGGACTTCAAGGTTTGACCTTCCGGAAGCATGCTTTCGGTGATGGCTTTGTTCAAAATTTCCGGATCCTTTATATCGGCTTCAAACACAAGCGTGCCTGCTTTTGCAAATGCTACATCAAACTCTTTTGGCAGCGGATAGTCTTCGGGACGAAGTATATGAACGCTTCCGCCAAGGTATATTTCCCTGTCGCCCTTGCTTATTTTCCAAACGGATGTTTGCGAAATTCCGTAGCCTGTGGATATTAATCCAAACATAATCATTGCAATAGTTCGTTTCATTGTTTTGGAGTATTATTGTATCATAAATAAAATTTATTTTTTAACAAACGGAAATTTTGATATTCCGGCTTTCAATAGTTTTTCGCGTATCCTGATGTATATTTCCGTACCGGCTTTTGCAAATTCGGGTTTCAGGTAAGCCGTTCCTATTCCTGCCTTGAGACATGGCGACATTGTGCCGGAACATACGCAGCCGATGACGTTTCCCTGAGCATCGCAAACTTCGTAGTCTTGACGGGGTATTCCTTTGTCGATCATAACAAATCCTGCAAGCTTTCGCGATATGTTTCCTGCCTTTTGTTCGAGCAAAAGCTGCTTGTCGATAAAATCTTTTGTGTCGGTAAATTTTGTTATCCAGCCGAGTCCTGCTTCTATGGGCGAAGTCGTATCGTTGAGTTCGTGTCCGTAAAGGCAAAATCCCATTTCAAGGCGCAGAGTGTCGCGGGCGCCAAGTCCTACTGGTTCTATTCCAAATTCGGCGCCTGCATCAAATACGGCTTTCCAAAGCCTGTCCGCATCTTCGTTGGCGCAATATATTTCGCATCCTCCTGATCCTGTATAGCCTGTTATCGAAAAAATCAAATCGTGTATTCCGGCAAAATCCATTTTTTTGAATGTGTAGTATTCCATGTCAAGAATATTTTCGGATGTTAATTTTTGCATGGCTTTCAGAGCAAGGGGACCTTGAACTGCAAGCTGACATATTTCGTCCGAAGCGTTGTATAGTTCCTTTCCTGCAACGATATTGAACCTGCCTGCGTGCGAACAGAGAAAATTCCAGTCCTTTTCGATATTCGAAGCGTTTACAACCAGCAGATACGTTTCGCTGTCGATGCAATAAACAAGCAAATCGTCAACAATTCCGCCTTTTCCGTTGAGGAAACACGAATATTGAACTTTTCCGGGATACAAAACCGAAGCGTCATTTGACGTAACATACTGAATAAAATTCAGGGCATTTGAGCCTTTTACCCAAATTTCGCCCATGTGACTGACGTCAAAAACGCCTAATTTTTCGCGTACGGTAATGTGTTCGTGATTGATACCCGAATATTCAATAGGCATATTATAGCCTGCAAACTCGGCCATTTTTGCGCCAAGCTGTATGTGATAATTTGTGAATGCTGTTACTTTCATATTGTGTATTTATTATAGTTTATAATTCAACAAATGTAGTGAAAAATAATTAATAAAGATTAAAATTTAATGATTTTGTTCAAATCTTACTATATTTGCATTGATGTTAATCGAATTTATAAGGATTTATGACAAATAAGAATAATCCCGCAATACTGGGAACCGAAAACGTAAGAAAATTATTGATTCAATATTCCATTCCTGCAATTATGGCAATGGTTGCCGCTTCGCTTTACAATATCGTTGACAGGATATTTATAGGCAATGCTGTTGGACCGCTGGCAATATCGGGTTTGGCAATTACATTTCCGCTTATGAATATTTCGGCGGCTTTCGGCTCGCTTGTCGGCGCCGGAGGTTCTGCTCTTGTTGCAATAAAGCTGGGGCAGAAAGATAATTGGGGCGCCAATCAAATTCTCGGAAATGCAATAATGCTTAATCTCATTTTAGGCTCAATAATAATGATTGCAGGTATTGTGTTTTTGGATCCGATACTGTACTGTTTCGGCGCAACCGAAAACACCATAAGCTTTGCACGGGATTATATGCAGATAATTCTGGGAGGAAATGTCATCACTCATGTGTATCTGGGAATGAACAATATAATGCGCTCATCGGGCTATCCGCGAAAAGCAATGTACACAACGTTTATTGCCGTGATTATAAATGCCGTTCTTGACATGATTTTTATTTTTGAATTTGGCTGGGGAATACGTGGAGCCGCTATTGCAACGGTAATTGCACAAACGATAGCCCTGATATGGGTTTGCCTGCATTTTACGAATAAAAACAGCTTCATACATTTCAGGAAAGGAATATACGCATTGAAAAAGCGAATTGTTGCCGGGATATTTTCAATAGGAATGTCGCCGTTTATCCTTAACGTCTGCTCATGCCTGGTTGTAATACTTTTCAATACGGCTTTGCTTTCTCACGGAGGAGATTTGGCTATTGGAGCATTCGGAATAACCAACAGCGTTGTCATGTTTTTTGTGATGATAGTATTGGGATTAACTCAGGGAATGCAACCTGTTGCAGGATACAATTTCGGCGCAAAGCAGTTCGACAGAGTTATGAAAGTGTTGAAACAGTCGATGATTGCGGCAACCTGCATCACTACATTTGCCTTTATAGTAAGCGAACTGTTTCCCCGGCAAATTGCAATGCTGTTTTCGCAGAAAGATAATGCCTTAAGCGAAAATATTGAATTGACGCGGCAGCAGATTGAATACGCGGTAACAGGACTGCGAATAACTCTGGCAGTATTTCCTGTTGTAGGGATTTCGATGGTGATTGCAAACTTTTTCCAGTCAATAGGAAAGGCTAAACATGCAATATTTTTATCGACAACGCGCCAATTGCTTTTTCTGGTTCCGCTGATTTTAATTCTGCCTGAGTTTTGGGGTTTAACCGGCATCTGGTTAAGCATTCCCGTTGCGGATTTTATATCGACAATCTTATCTGTAATTTTGATACAGCGGCAATTTAAAATACTGAAAAGGCAAACATCATAAAATCATCTTAAAGTCACATGAATATGAACAAAAACATAATAGTAACCATAGGCAGACAGTTTGGAAGCGGCGGACACGAAACAGGGAAAAAACTTGCCGACCTGCTCGGATTTGAATATTACGACAGTAAACTTATAACTCTTGCCGCCAGGGAAATAGGCTTTGCTCCCGAAAATTTGGAAACTTTTGACGAAAAGCCCAAATCCAATAGCGCTTTTAGAATAGTTGAAGGTGTTTTTGGCGGAAATTATCAATACGATAATTATTTTTCAAACGATATGATATTTAAAATACAGTCGGATGTCATTCTCAAACTGGCGGAAGAAAAGTCGTGTGTTTTTATTGGTCGCTGTTCAGATTATATTTTACGCAATAATCCGAACGTGATAAATATTTTCATACATTCGTCCATCGCCGACAGAGTTAGGCGAATTTGCAAACGGATGAATGTTACCGAACAGAAGGCTCTCGAACTTGTCAAGCAGTTCGACAGGCGTCGGGCTTCGTTTTACAATTATTATTCAAGCAAACGCTGGGGACACTGCGACACTTACGATATTTCCATCAACCTGTCGGTGTTGGGCGAAGATCAATCGGTTGATTTTCTGTCTGCATTTATACATAAGCGGTTTAAAGTTTGAATCCTTAAAAAGAAATTTTCTTCTCATTATTTACATAACTGATGTTACGCACAATCGTTAAGAGCCACACAGTCCTGAAAGGCAATGCGGCTTTAACTGTCCTGCATAACATGAGTTATATAGTCGCTCCTTAAAAAGGGGACAAATCATTTATTAATAAATATTTATAAACAAAAATCAGAAGGAAAAAATTGCAGGGTTTTAATCAATACAGACATAAAACTTTGCAAATAAAATCTTATTTTCTCTTCTTTTGTCTTGATACAAAAGAAGCAAAAAATCAAGGCGAGCCTTCTCGGCGACCCGCTAGCGTCTCGACGGCTAACGGAATTAATGTCTCGCTGCGCTTGA
>JAISDB010000114.1 GCA_031265155.1 Prevotellaceae bacterium
AATTGCTGGGTTTCTTGGTCTACTACAACGAACACAGGCCACACTCTGCTATCGGAAATATAACACCAATTAAAATGTTAAACATGTAACGAATTAGTTGACTTTTACAGCAATGACGATTCAATAAATTGATGAATTTTAAGCTTATAATAATCTGTTCTATATAATATTTAATAATTATTTACTAATTTTGCAAAAAATACAATTATGAAAAAAATCAGATTTATTGTTGCCGTTTGCATTGTGCAGTTTGTCGTAAATGCCGTATTTGCTCAAAATATAAGTATAAAAGGAAAACTCATTGATGAAGATTCCATACCTGTAGTTTCTGCAAATATTGTTTTGCAAAACGAAAATAACGAAAAAGTTGCGGCTATGGAAACAAACCATGCGGGTGATTTTTCCATGCAGAATATTTTGTCGGGTATAAATTATAAATTGACAATATCGTACCTGGGTTACGAAACTCAGGAATTTGATTTTGAAAAACCGACAAAAAATATTGATTTGAACACTATCACATTGTTTAAAACAACAACCGAACTCGAAGGAGCTGTTGTAAAATCTGTGAAGGCAAAAATAACTGACGACCGCCGCATAGTTTATCCTACACAGCGGCAATTGGAAATTACCGCCGATGGAATAACTCTGCTTAATGCCATGAAACTCCCAAATCTTACTGTAATTCCCGGCAGTACCGATGTGCGCTACTGGGGAAGAGGCGATTTTAAATTTTACATAAACGATAATGAAGCAACCGTTAAGCAGATTAGTGCACTGTCGCCGAAAGATATTGTCAGCGTTGAATATATCGACCGACCGGGCATCGAATACGGAATGACGGAAGGGCTTGTAATAAAATATATTACAAAGAAAATAGAACGCGGCGTTACAAACAGCCTGAGCATTGACAAGTATTTAAACAGAAATTCGGGAGAAGCCGACATGGAATCGCGAATCAACTATAAAAATTCCGAATTTGCAGTTAATTATGATGCAGGATACGGCAAGTCACGGCATTTCAACGTAACCAAAACCGACGAAACGTTTAATTTAACCGATGGAGTTTTACACAGAAACGAAATAGCCACAGGCTATGACGGCGAAGTGGCTACAAACGTAAAGCACGACATTGCCCTGGCATATATTTATTCCCGCCCTCAAAAAGAACGTTTTTACATAAAAGCGGAATATGCTTCGTACAATTCTCCGACAAATACCGAAACATCCGTTCTGTACAACTCGGGACTGCGCAACGATACCACAAACAAGTACAATGCTGTTTCAAATAATGATAAGACCTATACTGCGGCAATATATTACAGAAAATACTTCGGCGAAAAACAGTTTATTACGCTCATGTCAAACTATTATAATTCGCAATTAAACAAGCTAAGCAACTACCGTGAATTAAACGGCGCATCGGCGGTAATAAACGATATTACGGCAAATGTTGACGGCAAATCGCAGGGATTTTACGCCCAGGCTTTATACAGCCTGCAGTTTTCGGATAAGATATCTTTCACAACGGCGCTGCTTAATCAATATACTAATGCAAAAAATACATATACAGGCGATGTTTCGAGTTTTTCGAATGTAAAGCGCAATTTAACAACTTTCTACAATCAGCTGTCAGGGAGTTTCGGCAAGTTTTATGTTGACTTGTATCTCATCTTGCTCCGCAACCGTACCGATATAAGCGATTCATACGGATACGTACGCTTTGAGTTTAATCCGGATATTTCGGGAAGATATGTGTTTAACGACAGGAATTATATAGGATTCGGATTCTCTTTTTATACTGTCCGACCGCGCATTGCCGATTTAAGTACTGCTACACAGATAATTGACGAAATACAGGTGCGCCGCGGAAATCCCAAACTCAAATCTGGTTATGGGTTAGGTCCCGATTTGAATGGAAATATAGGACTGTGGAAATTTGACATAAACTGGTATGCTTATTACGAGTTTAATAAAAATAGTATATGGGAGGAAACTTATCTGGAAAACAATACTGTTGTGCGTATGCCGCATAATATGAACAATCTTCATGCTTTGAAAACAGGTTTGGAAATTTCACCGGATTTATTCGATTGGTTAAGCATGTCGGTTGCTTTCGGATACAATAGATATGACAACCAAGGCAATAATTATAATCATACCTACAATAATTTATGGATGCGTCTTAATACATCCGTGAGTTGGAAACGATGGACATTTTCAACCGACATGTGGACTCACAATAATGATTTTTACGGAGAAATACTTGGCACAAGTGGACGTTCCATATCTTTAACTTTATTACGAACATGGTTTGATGGCAAACTGTCAACAGCAATAGAAATTTCAGAACCTTTTTCTAAAAATTATAGTAAACAAGGAATTATAAATTATTCAAAAATAGCGCCATACGAAAACTGGATGTATTACAACTATGATTTCAGAATGTTAACTTTCAGGATTTCATATAAATTCAATTTCGGCAGAAAATCATCTGATACGAATATACAAACAGGAGTAAACGCAGAAAAGGGCATAATAAACAGCGACAAGTCGGCAGAACAGAAATAATTTATATACATCACATTCGGCGTTAAGGCTTTTTGCTACGGGAAATATAGTAAACCTAACAGGTTTCAAAAACCTGTTAGGTTTTACCTCTCTTTCTACCAACATTTTCGAAGATAGCAGCAAGTCGGGATACTTGCTGCAAAGCGGAGCTTTACTTTTAATACGATGCAGTCAGAACCCAATGTCATCAAGTTAAGGAAAAAACCGTTTTTCGTCATTGCGAGCGAAGCAATCTGGAGCGTAGATTTATACTGGATTGCTTCGGGCTACGCCCTCGCAATGACGGCAGAATAATATATTGTAGATGACGCATATAAATGGTTTATTAAATATAAACTCCGTTTGGCGTAGCGTCTCCCGCTACGTCGAAAATAGAAGCAAGTCTCCCGACTTGATACAAAGCGGAGGTTTGCTTTTAATGCGACGCAAGCAGAACCCAATGTCATCAAATTAAGGCAAAAACCGTTTTCCGTCATTGCGAGCGAAGCGAAGCAATCCAATTTCGGCAAATTTTTATTTTGGAACAAGCAGCGGAATAATCTTTACAGCTCAATTTTTTGTAAATTATTTTGCAAGTCCGTTCATTTAGGACTGTAGGTATATATATTTGCTAAATGTTTAATCACTAAAATAAAAATTATATGAAACAGAAAAACGAAATGGCGCCCATGTCGGCGCAGGAAAGGAAAGAAGACATTGATATGTTAATGTCTTTAGAAATGCAGGACTCCATTATTGGAGGTGCGTGTGAAAAACAATGTCAGACATGTAAAAGTGGCTGTAGTAATAACACAAAAAACGTTGTTGTTGTAAAGGCATTGGAGTAGCATTATTTCAAAGTACTAAAAAAGGCGGAAATTTCCGCCTTTTTTAATATTTTTTTGAGAATAAATATATTTGTTCTAATTTAGCAAAAAATAAATAAAGGATAAAATGATATAGAAAAATTTTAAATAAATGATTATTAAGCATTAGCTTTATTGCTCGCAAATTCACTGAACTTAGGAAATTTATTGAATTTATCAATTACAGATACACAAATAAAGAAATGCTCGCGCAATGCGTGGGTTTTCTTGTTGTATCTGTATGGGTTTCCTAAGACCTTGTGAAAATGCGGGCAAGAATATCCCACGTTTGTTTTGTGGGGTATAAAGATAAAAAAGAAAATATTTTCACAATGCCCACACGCTACATAGATTTACGCAAATTGCTTTATATGGATTTCCTTATAACTCGCGGTTGCACGGGTAATGCTGAAGAATTTGCAAAACGCCTTAACATATCGCGCAGTACGTTTTTTGAATATAAGGCATGTTTACGGGATGATTTTTCTGCAGAAATAGAATATTTTCCATTATCAAATACATACAGATACACTAAAAAACCCAAGCCCGTATCAATAATAAAATTTGCAGATGATAAAATTATGGAAGAACTGAAAGAATTTGTAAAGGAAAACAGTTAAAAATGTTTTTGAAAAGCATAAAATATGATGAAAACATATCTGATTTTAATTTTTATATAATATATTTTAAATACATAAACTGTTTTCAGAAGATGCCTAAGGGTGTTCCAGACCTGTCGAAATTTAAAACAGTAAAAAGCCATTATGCCTGTAATAACATATTTGGCTTTTTACTGTTTTATTTGTTGATTATCAGTATTTCAATACCTTATATTCAACGCGGCGATTGGTTTCGTGAGCAATTTCCGTAGTTGACTTTTCACAGTCAATCAAAGGGTTCGTTGCTCCGAATTCTCTTACTACTATGTGATTTGAATCGATGCCGTTAGTTACCAGATAATCTCTTACCGCTGTTGCGCGTTTATGTGATAATCTTAAATTATAATCGCTTTTCCCTCTGCAATCGGTATATCCCGAAACTTCCATTATTACGGTAGGATGCTGTTTCATAAAGTCCATCAAGTTTTTAAGCGCAGGTACGTGTTTATCGGTAATTTGCCATTTATCAAAATCAAAATTGATATATTGAAGTTTTTCTTTCTTCAAGTAATCCAGCAGTATTGCATCAGGCGTTTGAGTTTTGATTGTATCTGCTACTTTAACTGTTTCAATTACTTTAATTGTATCTTTTATTATTTCTATTGCCTTAACAGGTTCAACTTTTTTCTGCACTGTCGATTCAAACAGATAAATATGATCGGCGCCATCCCGATTTGACGATATGTATCCCGAATTTTCGTCGATAAATGAAATAGCAAAATCGTCGCTTTCCGAATTAAATGGCGCATCCATTTTGACAGGCGCTTTAAAATTATTTCCATCAGGCGCACAAACAAACAAATCCAAATTGCCATCAATGCCTGCTGATGAAAAATAAAAATTTCCCTTAGTGTCAAAGCGCGGAAAACGTTCGTTGCCCGTAGAGTTTATATTTCCGCCTAAATTTTCGGGTTCGCTCCAGCTTCCATCGCTGTTGCGCTTACTGCGGTAAATATCCGTACCGCCGTATCCGCCGGTTTTGTCGGATGTAAAATATAAATACGTTCCATCGGGCGAAATACACGGATCGTCAGTTGAATATTTATTGCTGTTGTATTGAAATTCAACAGGCTGAGACCATTCCTTGCCAACACTTTTTGTTACCATTAACTGTAAAGGGTAATAAGTTGTTCCGGATTTAAATATGCTGCGAGACTTGCTCGAATACGTAATTCCCGAAACCACAAAGTAAAACTCACTGCCGTCGCTGCTAACGTAAGGAGAACCGATTCTTTGATACTGCTCAAAAATAGATAATGTTGATTCCTGACGGTTTTTATCCATGATAACCAGACGTGAACTGTATGTTTCGGCATTAGTTAAACTGCCTGTGTTTTCAACAAAAATAATCCCTTCATCAATAGTTGGAATTGCGCCCCAAACATTTCCGTTTTGTGTGGGAATTCTTGTCATTTTATACTTTTCTTCCTGCGTAAAAGCTATTGTCGAAACAGTCATTAACAATATAAATATAATTTGCTTCATAATTTTTTTATTTTTAATATTAATTAGAAAAATGATTGCAAAAATAATTAAAAAAAATAAAATAAAGATACTTTTTTTGAAAAAAAATAATTTCGCAGGCTCAAGTGCCGGATGCAGCTCTTAATATTTTGCAAATGCAGGAAAAAAAATCCCCCGGCGGGTAGAAAATAAATTTTTTCAGGACTCCGTATAATGATATTTTTCATACAGAGTTTTTTTCTGCTTACAGTTGCATTTGTTAATCGAATTTGTGATTTAATAAAATTTACCTGAAATTTTTTTTATAATATAAAATTCAATACCTTTGAAAGTTAAAAATGATATTCTACGATGAAAAAACTGATTTTATCAACTTTTTTAGTTGCTGCAATTTTTGCGGATTCATATTCGCAAATCAGCGAACCTAAACGCGAATTTCGCGGCGCATGGGTACATACTGTCGGCAATCAGCAATACAGAGAAATGACTGCCGAACAAATGAAACAGCATTTTATTGATCTGTTGAACGAATTTGAGAAAACGAAAATAAATGCAGTAATCTTTCAGGTGCGCCCGCAGGCTGATGCCTTGTACACAAACAGCATAGAACCATGGAGCAGATTTATCACAGGCGAACAGGGCGTAGCGCCATCTCCTGTTTGGGATCCCTTGCAATTTATGACGGAAGAATGTCACAGGCGGGGAATGGAACTTCATGCATGGTTTAATCCTTACAGAGTAACATCAAACGACAGGGAAGTCCTTTACAGTGAACATTTATACCATAAAAAGCCTCATTTGTTTGTAAAATACGGAAAGCAGATTTATTTTGATCCCGGCGAACCCGAAGCGCGCGAACATACGTTAAAAGTTATTGCCGATGTTGTCGAACGTTATGATATAGACGCCGTACATTTCGATGATTATTTTTATCCTTACAAGATTACGGAAAACGGAAAAATTGTTGATTTTCCGGACGACAAATCGTTTGCAAAATACGGAACGGAAGACGGATTTACAAACGAAACACGCAATGACTGGCGGCGCAATAATGTAAATCTGCTCATTGAGGCGCTGAGCAAAACCATCAAGGAAATTAAGCCGTGGGTAAAATTCGGAATAAGCCCGTTCGGCGTTTGGCGAAACATTTCGAGCGACTCTACAGGTTCAAATACAACCGCAGGATGCGAAAACTATGACGATTTGTATGCCGATATAAAACTTTGGGTCGAAAAGCGCTGGATTGACTACAACGTTCCGCAACTGTACTTTGACATAGGACATCCCGCAGCCGACTACGAAACGCTAATCAAATGGTGGAGCGAAAACAATTACGGCGAGAATCTTTATATCGGACAGGATATTTCAAAAACAGTGAAAGTAAAAAGCCGTGCAAAAGAAGGAGAGTTTCTAAATCAACTTCCGCGTAAAATGGAACTTGTCCGCACCAACAGCAACATTCATGGCAATGTATGGTGGCCCGGATATGCGATTCCGCGCAATCCCGATGGCTTTACCGACAGTTTGAAAAGCAAATACCAAAGGCATATTGCTTTAATGCCGAAATACAAACACATAGATACCGTTGCTCCCGCTCCTGTGCAGAATCTGCGATTGGAAGAAACCGCAGATGGGTCGTTTTTGAAATGGGATGCTCCGACTGCAACAGATGAAATGCAGAAAGCGGTTTATTATTGTGTTTATTGGATGCCTGATCCGCGTAAAAAGTATTCAAATATGGAACGATTTGAATATCCTTTCATAATAACACAAAAAACAGAATTTAAAATCTACCCCCATTATGCTTATTATGCTTATTCCGTTACTGCGCTTGACAGGCTGCAAAATGAAAGCAGTCCCGTTTATATTGGTATAACAAAGTAAAATTGTTGAGTGGTGAAATAGTCATAAGTGATTTACTATTTAATTATTTAGTCGTTCCTTAAAAAGGGGATAAATCATTTATTAACAAATAATTATAAATGAAAATCAGAGGAAAAAATTGCAGGGTTTCAATCAATACAGACATAAAGCCCTGCAAATATTAAAAAATCTTATTTCCTCTTCTTTTGTCTTGATACAAAAGAAGCAAAAAATCAAGGCGAGCGTTGCTTTCGGCGAACTCGTAAACTCTGTTCTCGGTATCCCGCTATGCATGGCGGCAAATCTCATTTTTACCTCATTCAAAAACTGTCTTTTCCTGATTTAGGTTGACTGTTTACATAGTCTTAAACCGTATAAAAGTTGACTCGGTTAATACTTATTACTGTTTTTAGTTTACTGTTTCTTTTTATATCTGATTTTAGT
>JAISDB010000157.1 GCA_031265155.1 Prevotellaceae bacterium
AAGTTACACACATATTTTATTATAGCCAAAAAAAAATTTTTGCCGGTTAATATGAAAAAGTGATTATATTGCTGATAATCATGCCGTTCTATTGTCTTATAATGTAAATTATCGGACAAAAAAAATTTTGAGAAGTGTTAAAATTTAACCTAATATCGGTTAAAATAATGTTTAACAGCGATGTCGAAGCCGAAAAATATCAAATTATAAAATCACATTTGCCGGAGATGATGCCATTTGTTAAATAATTATATTATCAATCAAATTTTAATTTTTATATCGAATATTTTGGGAAATATGTTATTAAATATCTATCTTTGCAGAATATTTCTTTAATAAATTTAATTCAAAATCAGATATAAAATGAATATTTCACACATCGAACATCTTGGAATTGCCGTAAAATCATTAGAACAGGCTATTCCCTATTATGAACGGATTTTAGGTCTCAAATGCTATGCAGTAGAAGAAGTAGCCGACCAAAAGGTAAAAACGGCATTTTTCAAAGTTGGGCAAACAAAAATAGAATTGCTTGAACCAACCGGTCCGGAAAGCACGATAGCCAAATTTATCGAAAAGCGCGGTGAAGGCATTCATCACATTGCATTTGCTGTTGACAGCGTGCAAAAATCGCTCGATGAAGCTGCCGAAAAAGGCGTACAGCTTATCGACAAAGCTCCGCGCGGAGGAGCCGAAGGCTTGGAAATTGCTTTTTTGCATCCGAAGTCAACAGCAGGCGTTCTTACCGAACTTTGCCGCGATCCCAAAAAATGTCAATAAAAAGCATATTCACAAAAAATCAAAAATAATAAAAATAAAAAAACAGATATGAGTAATCAATTAGAAAAAGTTAAGGAGTTGATAGAATTGCGTGAAAAATCACGACTTGGAGGCGGACAAAAACGTATTGACTCACAGCATCAAAAAGGAAAATATACGGCACGCGAACGTATTACAATGCTGCTCGACGAAAGCAGTTTCGAAGAATTTGACATGTTTGTTCAGCATCGCTGCGTAAACTTCGGCATAGAAAAGGAACATTTTCTCGGCGACGGCGTTGTTACGGGTTATGGCACAATAGGCGGGCGGCTGGTTTATGTTTATGCACAGGATTTTACTGTTTTCGGAGGCTCGCTTTCCGAAACTCTCGCACAGAAAATTTGCAAGGTAATGGATCAGGCAATGAAAATGGGCGCTCCTGTTATCGGACTTAACGACTCCGGCGGCGCCCGTATTCAGGAAGGTATAAATGCGCTTGCCGGTTATGCCGAAATTTTCCAGCGCAATATTCTGGCATCAGGCGTTATTCCTCAAATTTCAGGAATATTCGGTCCCTGTGCGGGCGGCGCTGTTTACTCTCCGGCGCTTACCGATTTTACAATTATGACAAAAGGAACAAGCTATATGTTTCTTACAGGTCCAAAAGTGGTTAAAACGGTTACGGGCGAAGATGTTACTCAGGAACAGCTCGGCGGCGCAAGCATACATACGACAAAATCGGGCGTTGCCCATTTTGCCGTTGACAGCGAAGAAGACGGCATTGGACTTATCAAAAACCTTTTGAGTTTTCTTCCTCAAAACAATATGGAAGAAACGCCGGCACTGCCGTGTGAAGATGCTATCGACCGGCTTGAAGATTCGCTTAACGATATTATCCCCGACAGTCCCAACAAGCCGTATGACATGTACGAGGTTATAGGCGCAATAGTAGATAACGGCGAGTTTCTCGATGTACAGAAGAATTTCGCTTCAAACATAATTACAGGATTTGCCCGGTTCAACGGAACAGCGGTAGGCATTGTTGCAAATCAGCCGAAAGTTTTAGCAGGCGTGCTTGATATTAACGCATCACGCAAAGGAGCGCGATTTGTGCGTTTCTGCGATGCATTCAATATTCCTCTTGTTACGCTTGTTGATGTTCCCGGATTTTTACCCGGCACGGGTCAGGAATACGGAGCAGTCATTCTTCACGGCGCAAAACTGCTTTACGCTTACGGCGAAGCAACTGTTCCGAAAGTTACGGTTACCCTGCGCAAATCGTATGGCGGTGCATATTGCGTCATGAGTTCAAAGCATCTTCGCGGCGACATTAACTATGCATGGCCTACAGCTGAAATTGCAGTTATGGGACCATCGGGAGCAATCGAAGTCTTATTCAGCAAAGAAGTTAAAGAAGCGGAAGATCCGAAAGCGCTTGCCGTTCAAAAAGAGGAAGAATACCGCAAAGCGTTTGCAAATCCATACAATGCAGCACGTTACGGATATATCGACGATGTTATCGAACCGCGAAACACGCGTTTCCGTATTATTCGCGCATTAAAACAGCTTGCAACCAAGAAATTGACAAATCCTCCGAAAAAACACGATAATTTACCGCTGTAATTTATGATGACGATGAAGATAAAAAAAACACTTAAAAAAGGATTTCTTCTACTAACGCTAACAGTATTGTCGTTTGCATCTTACGCTCAAACTACGTTTGATTTAAAGCTGAACGAACTGCTTTCGAACAATACCGAAAACATAGTAGACGATTATGGAGTTCACAGCACTTGGATTGAAATATATAATCCTACTTATGGAGCTGTTGACATAGGAGGATGTTACATAACGAATGATATAAACAATCCGAAGAAATACAGAATCCCGCAGGGAGATGTATCAACACTGATACCGCAGCATCAATATTTATTGATTTGGGCAGACAGTATCGATTATCACGGACCGCTTTACACAAATTTCAAGTTGAATGCAGATGGAGGTTATATTGCTCTTTACAGCAACGATGGAAAAACGCTTATAGATCAAGTTGAATATCCGGCGCTCGAAGCAAATGTAAGTTATGCAAAAAACGACAGCGATAAATGGGAAAAAACAAATACCGTAACGCCGCGTTTGCAAAACAGTTCGTATGCACTGGAAAGCGCATCGGAAAGAGTCGCCAAACGCGATCCGTTTGGCGCTGTAATATCAATAACGGCAATGTCTGTCGTATTTATCTCTTTGATATTATTATTCCTGTGCTTCAAGCAGCTTGCAAAATTCCATATAAAAACAAGCAAGAAAAAAGCAGCCGAAGCGCAGGGAGTCAATATTGATGAAGTACAAAATGCAGGTGAAGAAACAGGCGATATTTATGCGGCAATAGCACTGGCGCTTAAACTGTATCAGGACGATATTCACGATATTGAAGACATGGTTATAACAATAGAACGTGAAGATAAAATCTATTCGCCATGGAATTCAAAAGTTCAAACATTACGTCAAACACCGGAAATTAGAAAAAACAAATAAAATTATATAACAATGAAAGAATTTAAAATGAAAATAAACGGCAGCGAGTACAGTGTAAACATCGAAAATATAGAAGATACTCATGCCAGCGTAGAGGTAAACGGCACAATGTATCATGTCGAAATAGACAAACCGATACGGCAAACGGCGCCCGTCATACGTCAGGTAATAACTGCAAAACCGGCTGCTGCAACAGCAATTTCGTCAGTAGCGCCGGTAAAAGTTGCGCCTGCCGCCCAAACGAGCGGAACAAATATCATAAAATCACCGCTTCCCGGAGTTATTATTGATGTTTGCGTAAAGATTGGCGACGCTGTAAAAACAGGGCAAAAGCTTTTTGTGCTTGAAGCCATGAAGATGGAAAACAACATTAATGCCGAAAGCGATGGAAAAGTTACGGAAATTAAAGTAAATAAAGGCGATTCCGTTCTCGAAGGCGCCGATTTAATAGTGATAGGTTGATATGGAACAGGGATTTTTTAGTTTTTTAGCGGAAAATTTAAGTAACTTTTGGGGTTATACAGGTATTGCCACAGCTACATTAGGACATATAGTGATGATCATTATTGGTTTGGGATTTATATTTATGGCAGTAAAGTATAAATGGGAACCAATGCTGTTGCTTCCAATAGGCTTTGGTATTATTGTCGGTAATATTCCTCACCTCGCAGTTCTTAAAATAGGAGTTTACGAAGAAGGTTCGGTGCTTAATATTTTGTATCACGGAGTAAAAAACGGATGGTATCCTCCGCTGATATTTTTAGGAATAGGAGCAATGACCGATTTTTCTACTCTTATATCAAATCCCAAACTGCTGTTGATTGGAGCTGCCGCTCAACTGGGAATTTTTGCGGCATATATCGCAGCCCTCGCTGTAGGATTTGACCCCAATCAGGCAGGAGCAATCGGAATTATCGGAGGAGCGGACGGTCCTACGGCAATATTTCTTTCATCGCGACTTGCGCCCGATATGATGGGAGCAATCGCTATTGCCGCATATTCGTACATGGCTCTCGTGCCTGTAATTCAGCCGCCGGTTATGAAGCTGTTTACCAATTCAAAAGAACGCTTAATAAGAATGAAATCTCCGCGCGTGGTTTCAACCAACGAAAAAGTATTATTCCCGATAGTCGGATTCTTGCTCACGGCATTTATAGTGCCATCGGGATTACCGTTGCTGGGAATGCTGTTTTTTGGTAATCTGCTTAAAGAAAGCGGCGTTACGCGGCGTTTGGCTGAAACGGCAAGAGGTCCCATTATTGATATTTGTACAATACTGATTGGCTTAACAGTAGGCGCATCAACTCAGGCGACAAACTTCTTAAACATTCATTCGCTGGGAATATTCGGACTGGGAGCAGCCTCATTTATCGTTGCTACAATGGGCGGTGTTTTGTTTGTGAAGTTTTTCAATCTGTTTTTGAAAGAAGGAAATAAAATGAATCCTCTTATAGGAAATGCAGGAGTTTCTGCTGTTCCCGACTCGGCGCGTGTATCCGAAGAAATCGGCAGACAGTACGACCCTAAAAACCATTTGCTGATGCATGCAATGGGACCAAATGTAGCAGGCGTTATCGGAAGCGCTGTAGCTGCGGGAGTTTTATTAGGATTTTTGGCATAACATTTTGATATTATATAAAATTTGCCTGTAAGCATTAAGAATCCCGTCCAAAACAAATGTTTTGGACGGGATTTTAATGTTATGACATATCACGCTGCTGGCACTCCTGCCTTGGAATAAAATATTGTAAATCAGATGAAAAAATCGCATCTCTTAATGTTGAAAATGCGATTCTTACCTGTTTTCTTAACTAATAGCTGTTGCATTTATTTTCTGAATCTGCCCATGCGTAATGAATAATATAAACTATCTTTGCAAAAAACTACGGATACAGGCACGAAACAAATGCTTAATATTTAGAAATTAGAACTTTGCGAAATAATATTAATTAATTGAATTTTGTCAAACCATGCAAACTGAAAGTAAAAAAACAGTCGAAATTACTTGCGGAAACCGCAAACTGTCGTTGAATCGCCCTTTGGTGATGGGAATTATAAATTTCACTCCCGATTCGTTTTATTCGCAATCGCGAGCGGTAACAGACATCCAAATCGCTGAAAAAACAGAAAAGATGATTTCCGAAGGCGTCGATATTATTGATGCCGGAGCATATTCATCGCGACCCGAAGCTGACGATGTTTCGGTCGAGGAAGAAATAAGCAGGCTGACACGCGGCTTGCAAATCATGAAACAGGCAGCACCCGATATTCCGGTTTCCATCGATACTTTCAGGGCAAAGGCGGTTGAATGTCTATTCGACCGTTTCGGGCATTTTATTGTTAATGATATTTCGGCAGGCGAGCTTGACGACAGAATGTTTGATACTGTGGCAAGGCTCAGTCTTCCATACATAGCCATGCACATGAAAGGAAAGCCGCAAACAATGCAAAACCATTCTGTTTATGATAATTTGATGGAAGAAATTATTGCATACTTCGTCAATAAAATCAAGCGTTTGCGCAATGCCGGCATAAATGATATTATTATCGACCCCGGATTCGGGTTTGCAAAAACAGTGGAGCAGAATTATAATTTGCTTAATAATTTAAGCGATTTCAAAAATTTTGAATTACCTTTGCTTGTCGGTTTTTCGCGAAAATCGATGCTTTATAAATTATTGAACACAACGCCTGAAGGCTCGCTGAACGCAACAACGGTTGCAAATACTGTTGCGCTTATGAACGGAGCCGATATTCTGCGTGTACATGACGTTCGAGCGGCTGTTGAGGCTGTGGAAATTATTGAAAAATTAAAAAATTAAATAAATTGATGGATTTTATATCATTAGGCATTATTGATATTATAGATATTATTATAACGGCGCTTCTTGCCTATCAGGTTTATAAACTGATACGCGGAACTGCAGCAATGAACATTTTTATAGGAATAATTCTGGTATATTTTCTGTGGCTTGTATGCCGTACACTGAAAATGGAATTGTTATCGCTCATAATCGGACAGGTCATCGGAGTTGGAGTAATAGCGCTGATTGTCGTATTTCAGCCTGAAATACGCAGATTTTTACTACTTCTCGGATTTCGTTCGCAAAGTAAATTCTCGTTGAGCCGCCTGTTTATTCATCCGCGTAAAAATATAGAGTCGTTGCATACAATAGACGAAGTTATACTGGCAGCGCGCAAGATGTCTGATTCTAAAATAGGCGCTTTGATTGTATTTGCACAAAAATCGCCACTCGACGATTATGTCCGGACAGGCGACATTATCGCTGCTTATGTAAATTCACGGCTTATAGAAAGCATATTTTTTAAAAACAATCCGCTGCACGACGGCGCAATAATCATACGCAACGAGCGTATCGTCGCTGCTCGTTGCGTATTGCCTTCAACAAACAAGACCGATATTCCCGCGCATTACGGAATGAGACATCGAGCCGCTATAGGAATGAGCGAAGAAACAGATGCTGTTGTTATTGTTGTTTCGGAAGAAACAGGCGCAATTTCCTATGCGGAAAACGGAGAAATAAAATATAACATTTCGAGCGCAGAACTAAGAACCCTGCTAATCGAAAAATAGCGAAGTACAAACTGTTTATAAACATAAAATACAAAAGTCATGAAAAAATTATTACTAATCATTTTACCTCTCGTATTAAGCATTCCGGTATTTGCACAGCAGCACGGAAAGATATTTGATGATAAAATCTTCAAAAGTACAATTCTCGGCAGAGACGTCAATTATACGGTTTATCTTCCGCCCGATTACGAGCTTTCATCGCGAAAGTATCCCGTACTTTTTCTGCTGCACGGCTATAGCGACGACCATACCGGCTGGATGCATTACGGCGAAATGAACCGTATCGCCGACGAACTTGTAAACGAAGGCAAAATTACGCCGATGATTATCGTAGTTGCTGACGCGAAAAAAACCTGGTATGTCAATAACCATACAAACACCGAACGTTACGAAGATATGTATATTACCGAATTTATTCCGTACATGGAAAAAACGTATCGCGCACGCGGCAATAAACTTGGACGAGCTATCGGTGGACTTTCAATGGGAGGCTACGGCTCCTTGCTGTATGCTTTGAAATATCCCGATTTGTTCTCTGTCTGCGTACCGATGAGCGCGGCGGTGTTTACCGACGAAGAAGTGAAAGCGCGTTTCAGGGAAGGTGAATCTTACGGATTTCAAAACCTGTTTGGCGGAACAGCAGAAAAACTTAGCGAACACTGGTATAAAAACAGTATTATAGACATCGTTAAAAACATGCCCGACAGCAATAAAAAATCAGTAAACTTTTATATCGACTGCGGCGACGACGATTTTCTGTATAAGGGAAATTCCACACTGCATATCGTCATGCGTAATTTGAATATAGACCACGAATACCGGGTACGCGACGGCGCTCATACCTGGACCTACTGGCGTCAGTGTCTATACGATGGTTTGATTTATATCAACAAATGTATGAGGCATTAATAAAACTGGAACAATGGCTAAAAAGAAGAAAAAAGTTAACTTGCATGCCCAGCAAAAATTGCAGACTGCACACCTCAAAAAACTGTATATGGAACGCTTGCGCAAACTGTGCACGCTAATAGGCAATGGAGAACCGCTGTTCGATTTGCTGCCGCAACATATACTGGAAGCTATTTATGCAAGCCGTGGAATTACCATAAGAATCAGGGTCGCAAACAATGTGAAGCTTACCAAACGGTTTGTCAAAATAATGTACCGCCATCTGGAAAATGAGATGAAAGAAGCATTTGTCTCACTGATGCATCCCGACGGAAATACAATAATCAACCTTATCGATTATTATCAGGTAGCGATGCCGCTCGAAATTATATTGATGAAAGACAGTACACGGTTTCCGGGAAAGGAAAAGTTCAACGATCATTGCGCTATGTATAAGGAAAGGTTTACCGACTACTTCGAAAAGTTCATTAACATCGTCAGGACTGCATGTGTAAAATACAGCGAGCCGGACAAGCGTATCCTGTACACCCACAAGTATGGATCGCGTCGCGAGAAAAATATGATGGGCGGTTTGATGTATCAGATAATCACACTGGATATTCATCTGCTGGATATACGTTATGTGGACATACATAACGATCGCCGTCCGGTAATTCAGGTAGGCGAGATAATTTATGAAGGCGATGATATAACTTTTATTCCGACAACAATTTCGACAAAATGGCTGTATAAAAACGGCTCTTCCAAAAACAGGACATTTCCCGTTTATATCCAGCAACATGCCTTCAAACGTACAATGCAGAGGGTTTGCCTGAACAAGACCAGCCTCGTTCATGCGCTAATACTTCTCGCCTTCGATATCGAAGACCACAGCCAGCTTATCCGCGAAGGCAACAGGTTTCTCGTTGAATGTTATTGCTTTCACATTAAAATAGGATACTTTGTCGGGATGCTTATCGACGGAATGTTCGTAATCCTCACCTTCCTCCTTATTACGCACAACAGTACGCCCGAAGGACGGAAACTCGCACAGCTCACCGGATTGCAGCGAGACGACATGACTTTCCTTGCAATAGACGACCTGAAAACGCTTGTCAATTCGGATATTGCAAAAGACCCGCGCATCGTCGAGATATTCAGGGATGCAGGATGCGAATCTATACTTACAATGAATAATGAACTGCATACCAAAGGATTCTATGACTGGTTATGGGACGACGCCAAACAGGATACCGAACTGTCAAAACTTATAGCCGAATACATTCAGCTGGGAGACAACGACAGGGAATATTTTGAAAATGAATGAAACAGGTATTGAACGCTTTGTTCAATACCTGTTTCCATAATGATTTTGAAGTTATTCCTTTTTCATCGCGTCTCGAAAAAAGAATATTCCCTATGCCAAGCCGAATGTTTTCCTTATTTTATCTACGGAATCTGTCTTTTCCCAGGTAAAGAATTCTATTTCTTTGCTTGTTGTATTTCCGGCATTATCCGTAAAATCCACCGATTGCTTATATGGGGCTCTTCCGAAGTGTCCGTATGCGGCAGTCGATTCGTAAATCGGGTTTTTAAGCGCGAAAAACTCAATTATCTTAGCCGGGCGCAAGTCGAATATTTCGTTTATGATATGTCCGATTTCGGCGTCGGAGATTTGCAGTTTCGACGTCCCATAAGTATTTACATTTATACTCACAGGTTTTGC
>JAISDB010000180.1 GCA_031265155.1 Prevotellaceae bacterium
GACGACGATATCAAATCTTTCCAAATCAAAATTAACAAGCGACCAAGGAAATTACTTAACTTTGACGCACCAATAGATAGGTTTTACAAAACAGTTGCATTGGCTACTTGAATCTGCGCTTTAACAATATCGGCACTGCGTAGCATCAGTTGTTGATTTTAAATTTTACCTTTGTATCAAAATTTAAATTTAAAATAAAGTATTAAATTAATTATTAAAACATAAAGTATTATGGCAGTAAAAGTAACAATAGTCGGTTCTGGAAACGTAGGCGCAACATGTGCTAACGTACTCGCAACACGTGAAGTTGCATCCGAAATTGTTCTTCTTGATATTAAGGAAGGAATTTCGGAAGGAAAAGCAATGGATATTATGCAAACGGCAACGCTTGCCGAATTCGGATGCTGCGTGCATGGCGTAACAAACGACTATGCAGCAACGGCAAATTCAAATGTAGTGGTTATAACGTCAGGCATTCCGCGCAAGCCCGGAATGACACGCGAAGAATTAATCGGCGTAAACGCCGGAATTGTAAAAAACGTAGTAGAAAACATTCTTAAATATTCTCCTGATGCAATTCTGATAATCGTAAGCAATCCGATGGATGCAATGTGCCATCTCGCAGCGAAAACGTCGGGACTTCCGCGTAATAAGGTATTGGGACTGGGCGGAGCTTTGGACAGTTCACGGTTCAAATATTATTTAAGCAGGGCTTTGGGCGCAAACTCTAAAGACGTTGAAGCTACGGTGATAGGCGGACACGGCGATACTACAATGGTGCCGCTTACATCGCTTGCAACCTGCAAAGGCGTTGCTGTATCAAAGTTTTTAACAAAAGAAAAACTTGACGAAGTTGTTGTCGACACAAAAGTCGGCGGCGCAACCCTGACCAAACTGCTTGGCACATCGGCGTGGTATGCTCCCGGAGCTGCGGCAGCATCCATGGTTGAGTCGATTGTACGAAATCAAAAGCGCATTATTCCATGCGCTGTGATGCTCGAAGGTGAATACGGCGAAAGCGACCTTACAATCGGAGTTCCTGTTGTGCTTGGCGAAAGCGGCTGTGAAAAAATTGTTGACTTTCCAATCAGCAATGAAGAAAAAATTGCATTCAAAGCATCTGCAGATGCAACGCGCAAAGTAAATCAAATTATGATCGACAGTAAAATGATTTAGCGTACATTTGTTTCAATAAAAAAACAACTGCCCGAATTTGAGCAGTTGTTTTTTTATTTGAGTATTTGAAAAAATTAATCGGGATATCCGGGATTTTGAAATGCCGCACGATTTGATGTCCTTTCATTACTTGACAAGGGTAAAACTACTTGAAACTGATTTCCTCCTCTGTTCCACGGATCAACGATTTTATAATCGGAACCCGCCGGCAGCTTATTGTCGGGGGTATTACGATCAATGGTCAGTCCCAGTCGCCCTAAATCAAAATAACGATGTCCTTCTCCGATAAATTCCTTTCTTCTTTCCTTAAGCACATCGTCAACTGTTGCCGTAATTTGCGCTGCAGCAGGATTGGCGCGCTTTCTTATTTCGTGCAAATAGTAATCTGCCTTGCTTTGGTTGATAGCAGGTTTCATTAATGCAGCTTCTGCTGCAATAAGGTAAATTTCGGACAGGCGCATAATCATAGGATTATTAATTTTAAAGTCTCCATCTCCGTTGTTTCCGCAGAATTTAGCCAGCCATCTGAAATTGACGCCTTCATCTGTTGCCGATTGAATCAAACTGTGTCGCACATCATCCGGGTCTTCATCCAGTATGGCAAACCATGCATCGGTAGGAATAAGCCTGCCGGCTGAAAAGCCTGCTCCATGCCACAAAACATAATACCACGAATCAACGCCACCATTATCATCTATATGAGAAAACGCAGTTGTAAGCAGTTCCAGCATTGTTTCGGGACTGTCGGGCTTTCCCCACGAATCGGCATATTCGGAATTTAAAATCAGTCTGTAAGGATTGTCCAAATCGGTAAGTATTTCGTCGGCATGTTTAAAAGCGTTATCATAATCGCCCATATACAGGTAAACTCTTGCCAGCAAGCCTTTGGCTCCCCAATAATTAAAGTTACCGTGATTTTTATCTGTTGAAAGCAGAGGAAGCGCTTCTGTCAAATCCTGAATTGCAAATTCGTAAGTTTTTTGAACCGAAGAACGTTCAACCTGTTCGCCCGGATTAAATTTTCTATTTCCTATCACTGCACCCAAAGATGCTCCGTTATCTTTCTGGTAAGGATAACCATACACTCTTGCAAGATCAAAATGGCAAAAAGCGCGAACAGTTAATGCCTGTCCTTTAAGATCGTTCTTTTGCGCTGTTTCATCATCCGATGCTGCCGGAATATTTTCCCAAATGTTTAAAAACACATTGGTGTTCATTATTACATTGTATGCCGTACTCCAAATTCCGCTATACGAATAGTTTGAAGGCGTAAATTCATAATTGTAAATTTGAGGATAACCATTTGTTTCGAGGCGTGGTCTGAGGTCGTCTCCTCGCGTTTCGCCCAGTAGCATCAGAGGAGTACCGTAATAATCATTCCATTTCATGTTAATGTAAAAACCGTTAACAACTTTTTCCGCATCACTGAGCGTTTCAACCTGGTCGGCAGGCAACCTGTCTGTAGGATTTGTATCAAGAAAGTCCGAACATGATGTAAACATTACGGCAAATGCCAGTAGTGTCATTACTGTTATTGTGTTATACTTTTTCATATCAAAAAAATTATTTAAGATTAAAATTAAAATGAAAGTTCTATTCCGAAAGATATTGTCCTGACGGGAGGAGTTTGCCTGTTTGAGAAACCTCTTGAATCGGGCAATTCCGGATCGAAATACAAACCTGTAACAGCAAAAATGTTATTGCCGGCAGCATAGATTCTTACATCTTCCAGCTTAACTTTTTTAGCCCAGCTTTGAGGGAGGTTGTAAGATACCGTTATGCTTTTAAGACGAATAAAATCGCCTTTCAGCAACATTCTCGATGAATTGTAATATCCTGCTCTGTCGTAAGGCATTCTTCGCGGTACATCTGTGATGTCGCCGGGTTTTTGCCAGCGGCGCAACTGATCTTTGCTTATTGAGCGATAAAAGCTTGTACCGCCATCGACCGACATTTGATCCTGCGCCTGATCGAATACGTAATGCCCGTACATGTAGTTGAAAAGCAGACCGATGCTCAGGTTTTTATATCTGAAGCCTGTAGTAATTCCGCCATAACCTTTCGGATCTCCTGTTTTGCCTTCGATTATAATATTATTCGCATCGCTTGCCGAATTTACAATTTCCTTATTATATGTTCCATCAGGAAGCTTATTGTTTCTGTAAAACTGTACCTGTCCTGTTTGGGGATTAACTCCTGCATATTCCCTTGTGTAGAACTGATTGTACGAATAGCCTTTTTTTAACATATACGGACTGTCAAGAATTTCTTCGTCTTCATACGACAGTTCCGTTATCCTGTTTTTATTGGCAGTCCAGTTGATTCCTGCCGTCCATGTTATGTCTTTGGTTTTAATGATGTCAACATTAATGTCAAGTTCTACTCCCGTATTTTTCATCGAACCTATATTGCGCAGATAGGAAGTATAACCCGAAATTGCAGATGTAGTTGCCGGCAGTAAAAGGTCTTTTGTGCGCTTTATGTAAAAATCCACAGAAAAATTCACTCTGTTGAACAGCTTGCTTTCGACAGCAATATTGGTAGTGAAATTCTTTTCCCATGTCAATTCGGGATTGTCGGCAGATGAAATATAAAAAGATCCGCTGGTGCCGTAAGGTTCAAAATTATAAAACGGTTTGTGATAATACCAGGACGTAGGCAGCGTTCCGCTTACGCCATAAGAAACTCTGAGCTGTAAATTGTCAAGCCAGTTAATGTCTTGCATGAAATTTTCGCTTTTAATTCTCCACAAGCCTGAAATTGACCAGAAATCTCCCCAGCGATTTTTTTCCGCCAACCGTGAGGAGCCGTCTCTTCTGTAAGTTGCCGAGAGAAAATACTTTGACAGGTAATTATAATTCATACTGCTTATAAACGACAGCAAAGTCGATTCATCATTGTAGTCGGTAACATCGCCATATACATTGGCAAGCATAGCCATTGATATGACTTTTGTACTTGCCATATCAATCTTGCCCATATAATCGTGATAATTCGACTGTTTTTCGGCTTCCCAGCCTGCCATAGCGCTCAAATTATGATCGCCGGCAAATGTTTTGCTGTAATTCAGCGTACTTGAAGAAACCAGTTTCGAGTATTCATGTTTTTTTACCGTCAAAAAACCATCTCCGTAAGCCTGACCGTTAGCATGATCGGGAAGCCAACCGAACCTGTCGTGCATGTATATTCCGTCGTAGCCAAAAATTGTTTTTGCTTTTAATCCTTCAATAATATTTATTTCTGCCCATGGTTTCATTAAAAGTCGAGTTTGAGCGGATGTTGTTATCTGTGTGTCGTTGTTAAGAAGAGGATTTCTATAACTTGAATTGCCTGTATCATAGGCTTTTGTTCCGCCGTTAAATCCTGTCCAGTAAGTTCCATCTGCATTATATGCAGGCCAGCGCCAGGTAAGGAACGACATTGCAGCCCACCAGGGATTATCATAAGCCGCGCCTCCTTCCTGATGTCCCGACTGATCGGTGTATGAATATTGAAATCCTACGCCCAGGGTAATATATTGATTAACCTTGTGTTCAAAATTCATGCTGGCTGATATTCTGTCGAAATATCTTCCTTTTGTTACGGCTTCGTTTTTATTATAGGAACCGGATAAAAAGAAGCGAGTTTTTTCATCTCCGCCCGATACGCTTAGCTCATAATTTTGCGTAACCGCTGTTCTGAATAATTCTTTTCGCCAATCAACATAAACATATTCAGGCTGTTTGGCGGGATAATACATCTCTACCTGACCGTTTACATACTGTTCAAGCTGAATTCCCGTATATTGAAGCGAACCATAGTTTGTCCATGCTTCTCTGTGCAGCATTTCCGTTTCGGCATCGGATGCCAGCGGAAAGTTGTTGAATGCAAAATCAGACAGTCCCATGTCGGCTTTAAAACGAAACTGTGTCTTTCCTGCCTTACCTTTCTTTGTAGTAACCAGCACAACTCCGTTGGCGGCGCGCGAGCCATAAAGCGCAGCAGCGGCGGCATCTTTCAATATTGTGATGCTTTCAATATCGCTCGGATTTAAGAAATTCATGCTGCTTGTTGTCGTATTGGCAGTAGAAAGATCTCCGCTGATTGCAGGAACGCCATCGATAATGTATAGCGGATCGTTTTCTGCGTTAATAGAACCTGCGCCGCGAATTCTGATTTCGGGAAACGAGCCGGGAAGCCCGGACGAACTGCCAATTTGAATACCCGGAGTATTTCCTGTCAAAGCCTGCTCGAAACTCACAACAGGAATATCCTGTATCTTATCTGCCTTTATAACGGTAGCAGCTCCGGAATATTTTCCTCTGGTTGCCGTACCGTAAGCAACGACAAAAGTTTCTTCAATTTGAGCAATGTCCGATTCGAGCGCAACATCAATAATGCTGCGGCTGTTTACAGTTATTTCCTGTGTCTTGTAGCCCATATAGCTGACAATAATAGCTGTACTGCCTTCCGGCATGTTGATAGTGTAATTGCCGTTATCGTCGGTAAAAGTACCTGCGGTATTATACCCTTTAACGGCAACCGATGCATACGATACGGGTTCGCCTGTATTAAGGTCGGTTACCTTGCCTGTAACCTTTGTCTGCCCTAATGCAATACCCATACTGAAAAGCGTTAAAAACGCAATTGAAAAGATTCTTTTCATAATTTTGGTTTTACAATAAATATTAAATAAATTAAAATTTTTTGTCCTATAATTTTATTTATAGGACAATGTCGTTGCAAAATTATATTATTTTTCAATAAGTTACAAAATAAAAAAAATACTCTATTTTTTTCATATAACATCTATTTCACTAATACACTTGCACTTATTTTGTCTTATAAATAAAATTATCGGACAAAAATTTTTTTCGGAAATGTTAAAATTAGGTTAATATGCAGCTTTTAACTTAAAATTTTAATTACAGCATTATTAATAATGCATTATTTCATCTGTATTTTTTATCTGTCGGCTAAAATCAACATAACAATGATATAATCAAATAATTACAGTGAATTTAAATTGACAGGTTTTTACTGTTTTCAAAGATAAACAGCTGCTTCTTTAAATTATACAAATCATTTATTAACAAACAATTATAAATGAAAATCAGATGAAAAAATTGCAGGGTTTTAATCAATACGGACATAAAACCTTGCAAAGTAAATAATGTTTTTCTTTTTCTGTTACTTTTGCTTTGACGCAAAAGTAACAGAAAAATATCTTTATTATCTTTTATCTCTGAAAAATATACTTTTTAAGGAGCGACTAATTAATCTTGAACCTTCATTTTTCTAAACACGCAGCAGGCTCTTATAAATATTTTACTGCTTTTTCAAGATGTATTCCATGTGATCCCTTTATCAAAACTGTGCGGTTTTCGATTTTATGTTCGCACAGATATTTTATACAGTCATCAACGTTTTTGAAGCATACGAATTTCGTGTTGTGCGCCGCTTTTGAAAAACAGTTTCCTACAAGCAATACATCGCTTATATTTGATTCTGTTATTATCTTTATAATATTCTGATGTTCGTTTTCACTGCTTATGCCAAGTTCAAGCATATCACCCAGTATCAACATTTTGTTTGCTGCTGCCTGATCAATAAAATTTTTCAGCGATGCCTGCATGCTTGTAGGATTTGCATTGTAAGCATCCATATACAGAATATTTTGCCGTGTTTTTATTTTTTGTGAACGATTATTTTCCGGAATATATGATGCTATTGCATCGGCAATATCCAAATCGGAGATATTAAAATATTTACTTATTGCAATTGCTGCCAGAGCGTTATCAATATTAAACTGTCCTATCAGTTTCGTGCAGACTTTTATTTCGCTGAACATAAATTGAAGACAGTCGTTTTTATCATCGGTCGGAAGTATTTTTATTTCGCAGTCATGCCGGCTGTATTCGATGATGTTCTTTTTGTCTGCGAATTTTGCCGCCATTTCTGATATTATATCAATATCTTTATTAACAAATATCTTTCCGCTGTTTGCAGCCAGAAATTCAAACAGCTCGCCTTTTGCCTTTGCAACGCCCTCAACGTTTTTGAAAGATTCGAGATGAGCTTTGCCGACGCTGGTTATTAATCCGAAATCGGGATTTGCAATTTCGCATAATGTTTCAATTTCGCCAAAATTGCCGGTTCCCATTTCTACAACGGCGAAATCACTGTCTGGTTTCATATTAAGCAATGTTTTCGGCACTCCTATATGATTATTCAAATTTCCTTCGGTTACGGCAACATTAAATTTTTTTGAAAGCGTGCGATGTACAAGTTCTTTTGTTGTTGTTTTTCCGTTGCTTCCTGTAATGGCAAGCACAGGCAAGCCAAGTTTTTTTCGATGATACGCCGCCAGTTCCTGTAAAGTCTTTAGAGCATCATCCGTTACAATAATATTTTCTTTTCCTGCTAATGATTTATCATCGGCTATTGCGTAGGCAGCGCCTTTTTCTAAAGCGGAATCAACAAACTTGTTTCCATCAAAATTATCGCCTTTAAGTGCAACAAAAATGGAATCAGGCATGATTTCTCTGCTGTCGGTAATTATGTTCGGATATTTCTTGAATATTTCGTATATGTCTGGAATTTTCATGTGTGGCTTATTGTATAAAAAACAAAAACCTCTGAATGAGGTTTTTGTTTTATTTCATTAATTGATTTTATCTTTTTCGTCTTTTACCTGCAGCCTGATCTTCTTTTGTTCCTACCATATTCATGGCACAGCGAAAACCTATATCGCAGGCTGATTTGTCTTCGTCGAGATAGCGACGCGTACTCGGACTCAGCCAGTATGCTCTGTCCAAAAATGAGCCGCCTTTATAAACTCTTGATTTATCGCTTATAAGCGATGTACGACCTTTTCCGAGTGTTCCTTCACCCTGATAATACATGTCCGAAGTTTTTGACAGCGCTTCCGGATTATCAATCGCGGAAATATCGGTCATAAGCGATCTGTAATCTCCGTCGTTATAGTTGCGCAAATCTCCTGTCTGGTAATTAAACCTGTCGGGAGTATATCCTACAGTATCGTATATCATTCTGCCGTACATGTCTTTTTGCAATGGTTTTCCTGTGCTGTCAACGGACATTTCAGTATAAATATTACCGCGGAACGGTTTGAATTCATCCATATCATTGAACGATAACGGGCGATAAACATCTAAAACCCATTCGTTCACATTACCTGCCATGCAGTACAGTCCATAATCGTTAGGAAGGAACGAGCGAACAGGAGCCGGTGTAGCAAAGCCATCATTTGAATTGCCGGCAACTCCCATAAGGTCGCCTCTGCCTCTTTGGAAATTAGCCATCATTTGCCCGCGTGTTTTTTTGAAGTTACTGCGAGTAGAGCCGCCTGTCCACGGATAAACTTTGCGTTCCGTTATGCGTTCATTTTGTGTTACGCCAATAAGTCCGGCAGCGGCAAATTCCCATTCGGCTTCTGTCGGAAGGCGATATTTTGAAAACAGTATGCCATCGCTCATTTTTACTTTGCGCGTTGCATTTTTATCTTCCGATGATATGTCTTTCAGTCCTTTTTTAACCGTACCTTCATATTGTCCGGCAAGGTATGCATCCGTATTGAAGTTATTATCATCTTTCTGATTTGCCAAATCCAGTTTAAGAATGCCTTTTTTTACGAGCTGCAGTTCATTTACGCGGTCGGTACGCCACAGGCAGTAATCGCTTGCCTGCCGCCATGTAACGCCTACAACAGGATAATCGTTGAACGAAACATGCCTGAAATATGTTTCAACCATTGGTTCGTTATACGACATGGGACTGCGCCAGACCAGAGTGTCAGGCAATGCATTCAGCATAACATTCGGGTAAGATACAAAAGTTCTGCTTAACCAGTGCAGGTATTGTCTGTAATCGACATTACGAACTTCCGTTTCATCAATATAGTACGAATCAACGGTAACTCGGCGTTGAGTATTATTGTTTGCATAGCCAAGATCTTCAATAACCCGTCCCATAACATACAGTCCGCCTTCAATAAATACTAGCCCCGGCGCTGTGGCCTGTTTTTGCGGCGAAAGCACTTCAAAACCGCCATATGCGCGGTCGTTATACTTCCATCCTGTGGTTTCGGATACGCCGCTACTTTTCTTATTCAGGAAACATCCTGTTAAACTTAATGCAAGAATGCAATAAATTACCGGTAAAAATTTAAGTTTCATAATATCATTATTCAATAAATAATCCCACAAAATTATTACTATTTTTAAATATATCAGTATTTTTGTTCATTTTTATATGATTTTAATTTATTAAATATTGTTAATAAGGACATTTGTATGTTCGTGTTCGCTGATGTTCAGTCGGTTGCCTGTCTCGATAAATACCCTGCAATATACGCTCTTCTTCCATGTTTTTTAATTTAATTATAATACTTACTTCATGAGCCGACACGTATCGGGGCTTTGCTCCCAAATCGCCAAAATTGGCGCTGTATGAAATATTAAAATGCTTTGTTCTGAAACCGGCAGCCGCAACAAAGGTTGAACTTTTAAAGTTTGTATCCGATCGGTGAGCCAAACCGGCAAACAGCGTATTCAAATCGAAATATGCGCCAATGTCGATGTCGTCAAAATCATATTGCCGTATATATCTAATGTATGGCGATATCACAAATGAATCTTCTTTTACGGCTCTGTCGGTGTATCGTTGAAGCACGGGAATGTCAAATGCCATGTAGCCTGTAACTTTCAATGGCGCGGGTAACGATATGAGAGTTGAATTTGATAAATTTTTACCGCTCAGATTAAGTAATGCCGCTCCTGCCTTGAATCGCTTAAACAGAACTGTTGCACCGAATCCTGCATATATGGTATTGCTTTGTACGACAGGATAATTGGCAGGATAGGCAATGTTTCCGTTAAAGTAAGGCATATCGGGAAATATCAATCCGTTGGGATCGCGTTTTCTGCTAAAGTACGAAACCGACAAGCCTCCACGTACATACAGTTCGTCCGATATGCGTATGCTGTTTGAATAAGCCAGACTTACGGATGTTGTTACAAAAACACCCTTTCCCACATTATCGTGCATTATCATCAGTCCCAATCCGCTGTTAATTTTTGGCAGATATAAATCGTATGCCAAAGTATATGTTGCAAACGGGCTTTTATATGTCGGATATTGATTGCGGTATCCGATTGAAACCCTCGAATAGTCTTCATTGCCTGCATGACTCGGGTTAAAGTTCATTGCCGTTGATTCAAACAGGCTGAATATCGGATCCTGCGCATGTAAAATACCTGTATCTGTCAATATCAGACAAACTGCAACCAAAGATGAAAATTTACGGCAATATTTTATGAGACCTGTCTTGTTCGGCACAATATTTAATGATAATTATACGACACAAAGATATATAAAAATTATTTACATGAATACTCGGCTTTAGTTTTTTCTTTTTTTAACTTTGCAAAAATTTTAACAGGCATGATACGAATAGGAAACGGATATGATGTTCACAGATTGAATGATGGACTTGACTTGTGGATTGGCGGAATAAAAATTGACTGTAGCAAGGGCGCAGTAGCGCACTCTGACGGCGATACGCTTATTCATGCAATATGCGACGCGCTGCTTGGCGCTGCTGCCATGAAAGACATAGGGCATCATTTTCCCGACAGCGACATGCGGTATAAAAATATCGACAGCAAGATAATTTTACGGAAAACAGTGGACTTAATTGCCGGTAAGGGATACTCCATTGTCAATATCGACTCCATTGTATGCCTGCAGCAGCCTAAAATAAATTCGTACATTGATGAAATGCAAAAGTGCCTGGCAAAAGTAATGAATATCGATGCTGACAGAATTTCGATAAAGGCAACCACTACCGAAAAGCTCGGCTTTGAAGGACGCGGGGAAGGCATTGCCGCTTATGCTGTTGCACTGATAGAAAAACTGTAAAATTGACAGTCAGTTGGAAAAAGAGTGGACTATTATAACGACGATTGTTTTTATAATGTTGCTATGTGTTGGAACAATTTTGATAATCAGAAAAAAAAGAAAGGGAAAAGATTACCGCGATTTTATTTGCATGGTTTTATGTCTATTTTGATTAAAACTCTGCATTTTTTTCATCTGATTTTCATTTATAATTGTTTGTTAATAAATGATTTATACCCTTTTTAAGGAACGACTAATAATCAATCAATAATGAAAACCTCTCACCTCAATGCAAACTTCCTGCGAAATTTTTACAGAGAATTGCAATTAATTGAGTACTTTTGCGCGAAAATTTGATATTGTTGTGTCTTAAAATAAAATTATTAAACTCAAAACATATAATATAAAAACGATGAAAAAACATTTTAAATCCTTACTTTGTGCAATTACGCTTTGCTCATTGATATTATCGTGCGCACGCGAACGGAATGTTGAGATTACTGTAATGCACACATCCGATATTCACGGAACATTTTTTCCCTATGATTTTGTCAACGGCAAACCAATGAACAGAAGCCTGTCGCATGTGTACAGCGTAGTACGGCAAGAACGCAATTCAAACAGAAATCTTATTTTACTTGACAACGGCGATATTTTGCAGGGACAGCCCGCCGCTTATTATTACAATTTCATTGATACGGCATCTGCTCATTTGGCTGCGCGGATCATTAATTTTATGAAATATGATGCTGCCGGCGTGGGAAATCATGACATAGAAACAGGGCATGCCGTTTACGACAGGGTTTTTGCCGAATACGGCTGTCCGGTGCTTGCTGCGAATGCAGTGCGCAAAAGCGATGGCAAGCCTTATTTTGAACCTTATACAGTTATAAAACGCGACGGAGTGAAAATTGCCGTACTCGGAATGATTACTCCGGGAATACCCAAATGGCTTCCAAATTCAATATGGGAAGGAATAGAATTTCGCGATATGGTCGAAACGGCTGAATACTGGATAAGGGAAATTCGCAACAGGGAAAATCCTCATCTGATTTTGGGACTGTTTCATTCCGGATATGATTATGAACGCGAAGGCGAAGATGTTAATACGCACGGCAACGAAAACGCTTCACTGCTTGTTGCGCGGAATGTACCCGGATTTGATGCTGTTTTCATAGGACACGATCACGACAGGTTTTGCAGTAAAGTATGTAACGTGGCAGGCGATTCTGTATTAATCATCGACCCGCAAAACGAAGGAAAGCTGGTATCGAAAGTGCAAATAAACATAAAAGTGAAAGGCAGCAAAACAATTGAAAAAACCGTAACGGGAAATTTAATTGAAACAGACGGCTTTGAACCCGACAGTTCGTTCATTGCCGAATTTCAGCCGGATTTTGATGCGGTAAAGCAGTTTGTATCGCATCCTGTCGGCACATTTACAAAAAGCATCTCGACGCGCAGCTCGTTTTTCGGAGCTTCGGAATTTATTGACTTAATTCATCGCATACAGCTGGATATTACCCGGGCTGATATTTCTTTTACCGCTCCGCTTTCGTTTGATGCCGAAATTTTGGAAGGTAATGTTTATGTAAGCGACATGTTTAAATTATACAGGTATGAAAATTTACTTTATACCATGCAGCTTACAGGCAGGGAAATAAAAGATTTTCTGGAATATTCGTATTCGCTGTGGACAAACCGCATGCAAACATCCGCCGATGATATTTTACTGTTTCGCAAAACCGGAAACAATCGCAACGGCATACTCGAAAATTCATACTACAACTTCGATGCGGCTGCAGGAATAATATATACCGTTGATGTTACAAAACCTGCCGGCGAAAAAGTCAACATAAAATCGATGTACAATGGAGACGGTTTCGATTTTGAAAAAACATATAATGTTGCAATAAACTCGTATCGCGGAAACGGCGGCGGCGGACATTTAACCGAAGGCGCAAAAATTGCAAAAAGCGAATTAAGCAGTCGAATTGTATTTTCTACTTCAAAAGACTTGCGTTATTTTTTAATGCAGTGGATTGAACGGCAAAAACAGGTTGAACCTGCCTTGCTGCTCGGCGGGGACGAATGGAAATTTATTCCCGAAAAACTTGTAAAAACGGCTATCGAGCGCAATTATAAATTATTGTTTGACAACAGAAAGTAAAATGTTTGATACGGAAAGCAACCGGCGTCTGTTGCAAAACGGAAATTTATTGCCTCTGGTCGAAGATTTTTATACCATTCAGGGCGAAGGCTTTCATAGCGGCAAGCCTGCTTATTTCATTCGGCTTGGCGGCTGCGATATATGCTGTCGATGGTGTGATGCAAAATTTACATGGAATCCCAAAAATCATCCTCCTGTTGAAGTAAAAAAAATCGTTGAACGCGCATCTTCGTTTCCTGCCCGGGCGGCGGTTATAACAGGCGGCGAGCCTGCGCTTTATCCGCTTGACATTTTATGTAATGAACTTAAATCTAAAAATATACAGACTTTTGTCGAAACTTCGGGCGCCTACCCGCTGACGGGAACTTGGGATTGGATATGCCTTTCGCCAAAGCGTCAACAGCCGCCGCTTGCAGATATTTTTCAGGTTGTCGGCGAATTGAAAGTAATTGTTGAAACCGCCGATGATTTGCTTTGGGCTGAAGAAAATGCCGCAAAAATATCAAAAAACTGCATGCTCTTTTTGCAGTCCGAATGGAGCAAGTACAGCGAAATGACACCTGTCATTGTTGAATATGCAAAACAAAATCCCAAATGGAATATTTCAATACAGACACATAAATTTATGAATATTCCATAAATCGGAGTTACCGTATCGTCGGCTGCTCTTGACTTGTGGTTACTTTTGCGTCAAAACAAATTAACAGAAAGAAATATCTTTATTATCCTGTACATTTGAAAAATATACTTGTTAAGTTGCAGCGTTCCGGCTGTTTACGACGTTTTGGCGGCGAAGCGTAAACAGGCCTGTTATGTGCAGTTACCCCGTACCTCATTATTTTATTATTTTTATTCATTTGTTCTTTTTATACAATAATATGCTTCTTTATATTCTTTTGTATATATAGTCAATAATTTATTTTCATTTATATTTATTACATTATTTGGTATATTGTTTATACCATCATTATTTTCAATCCATTTTATATAAATACAAGGTTCAATACATGGTATTTCCATTCTGGTTAAAATTAAATTTATAAATTCGTCCCTTAATTTTGTATTTTTCAAGTTGAAAAAATCACATGCACATTGATTTTTAGTAATATTATAATATAATTTATTTTGAATATAAATTTTATTTATTTGAAACGTGCAATTCAAATTTTCTAATATATTTACTTTATTATAAATATTATAATCCGCAATGGTTTCTTCCGGTGAAATTTTATTTTCATGGTAAAGTATTGACCAGCACATATTAATTATATTTTATCCGCATTCTTTATTTTTGTCAACTATTTTTTATTCAATATTTTCCAACCAATTTAGGAGTAATTGCACATAACGTTCCGGCTGTTTACGACGTTTTGGCGGCGAAGCGTAAACAGACGTCTCCAGACTGGCGCCGGGCGCAGATAAAAAAACCTCATTTCCACCTAATTTCAATAACAAAAGAACCTCAGTAGCCCACATGATTGCAAACACATACAACCTTATTACCTCATTGTTCATCTGTTTTTTTGTTCTTTTTGTGAATGGTTTGCTGATAAAATTTGACATATTTTTCGTATTCTTTTTCATAGCTGTATTTTTTGTGATGTTCCTTTTGATTTGCGATGTATTCGCATAAATCATGAATATTACGTTTGGATACCGAAAACGCCGAACATGACTGTTGCCATTGAAATATCCCGACGCATAAATGATTGTCGTTGATAAACTTTTTCGGAACTGTTGGCAACGATTGTCGCCAAACTTTCCTCATCCAACTGCGGCGAACGCGACACAAGAAAATGAACGTGTTCGGGATTAGCGTATATCGCATACATTTTACAGGCATTATTATTAACGATTACCGTGATATATTTTTCAATTCTTTCACGAAATTTTTCCGAAATAACAGACATTCGATTTAATGTAGTAAAAACGAAATGCGTGTATAAATGATTGTATTCTATTTTCATTTTAATGAGGTAATGAGGTTGTATGTATCTGTAACCATGCGTACTACTGAGGTTGTTCTGTTTAGAAAATTAGGTAAAAATAAGGTTTTTGGACTGATGTTTTACTTTTATTCCATAACGTTTCAGGCTATAAATTTTTGTGCAAAAATAGTATTTCTTATAAATACAACTCATTCTTCAGGATGTTTTCAAAGTAAGCTTCGCAATTTTTCAGCGAGTCAAAGTACTTCCCGCCCGAGGCGTTGAAGTGCCCGCCGCCGTTGAAGTGTTTACGCGCCAGCTCGTTTACCGAAAGGATTTTGCCCTTCGACCTGAGCGAAACGCGAATATGGGTTTTATCCTGCGATTCGGTAAACAAGGCCGACAGCGCAACTTTCTTTATGGATAGCGGAAAGTTTACAAACCCTTCCGTGTCGCCGGGTTGAAAGCAAAACTCATCCAGCTCCTCCCGCGAAAGCGAAATATACGCCGCCTTTTGCTTCGGAAACACCCGCATTTTGCGGTGCAGGCAGTAGCCCAGCAGCCGCATACGCTTTTCGGAGTAGCTGTCGTAAACCTTGCTTGCCACCTCATCCTTGTCTATGCCAAGCTCCATGAGGTCGGCTGCCATGCGGAACGTTTTCGGCGTTTTGACGCCAAAGCTGAACGACCCCGTATCGGTCATCAGCCCCACGTACAGCGCCTCGGCAGCGCCCTTAGCCAGCAGCGGCTTGCCGCCCAAGGCTACCACTATATGGTAAACAAGCTCGGAGGCGGAGCTCATCGAAACATCCGAAAATACGAGGTCAAACTCTTCGGAAGGTTGCAGGTGGTGGTCAATCAGCACGCGGGGTGCGCTATGGGCAGCCAGCGCTTCGCCCAGAGCTTCTAAGCGGCTGAGGTCGTTAAAGTCGAGGCAAAAAATAAGGTCGCAATTCTTTATGTAGTCCAGCGTGGCTTCCTTTTTATCGGTATAGGCCATCGCCTGCTCTGCGCCCTCTATCCATCTCAGGAACTCCGGAAATTTGTTTGGAAATGCCACGCGCACCTCCATATTCGGGTAAGCTGCCCTCAGGTAGCTACGCCACGCCAGCGACGCTCCCACGGCGTCGCCGTCGGGGTTCATGTGCGACACCACGAGGACACGCTTGGCGTTGCTAAGCATGTCCTGTAGCGCCTTAATACTATTCGTCCAAGTCAACATCAAATTTTTAAAGAGGTTTCTAAAAAGAGGTTTCTACAAAAGCTTACCAAAAATAAAGCGATAAATATAGCGTTTTTAGGAAAGCCGACAGCAACATTGGCAGCTAAAGTTTCTTTAATTAAACAGCGTTTTTCAGCCTTTCCATAGCCGCTTCCAGCGTGCTGCGGGGCGTGCCGATGTTGAGGCGCATGAACCCTTTGCCGCCGGGGCCGAACATTTCGCCGTCGTTGAGCGCCAGCCTTGCCTTGTTGATAAAGAGGTCAACCAGCGCGGCGTGGCCTAAGCCCAGCTTGCGGCAGTCGAGCCACACCAGAAACGATGCCTGCGGCTGCATTGCCCGAATGTCGGGTACGTGCGCTGCAAGTAGCTGCTCCACGTAGCCAAAGTTTCCCTCCACGTACGCCAGCATTTGCCTTAGCCACTCGCGCCCGTGCGCGTAGGCGGCTTCGGTGGCAACGGCGGAGAGTATGGTTGGCTCGCTGAGCTCGTTGGCGCGTAGCCACGCGTAGAAGCGTGTGCGAATGGCGGCGTTGGGGACGACCGCAAAGGAGCTTATCAGCCCAGCCATGTTGAACGTTTTTGACGGCGCGCTGAACGTAATGCTGTTCTGCGCCGCCGCCTCCGAGACGGAGGCAAAGGGCGTGTGCCGGCTGCCGAACAGCGCCATGTCGGCGTGAATTTCGTCGGCAATTACCAGCACTCGGCGGCGCGCGCAGATGTCGGCGAGCCTCAGCAGGGTTTCGCGGCTCCAGACAACGCCGCCCGGGTTGTGCGGGTTGGCAAGGATGAGGAGCTTGCACCGGTCGTCGATGAGCTGCTCCAGCTGCTCGAAGTCCATTTCGTAGCGGTCATTGACCAGCTTCAGGGGGTTGTAGGCCACCGTGCGCCCGTTGGCTTCGGGCACAAGGCGAAAGGGGTGGTACACCGGCGGCTGGATGATGACCTTGTCGCCCCTGTCGGTAAAGACGTTTAGGGCAAGCCCAATGCCCGTAACAATTCCGGGAATGTAGCACAGCCACTCCTGCTGTACGCTCCACCCGTGCCGCTCCTCTAACCAGCCGGTGATGAGCGGCCAGTAGCGCTGCGGTAGCTGCGTGTAGCCAAAAATGGGGTGCTCCGTCCGCGCGCGGATGGCGTCGACAACAAAGGGAGGCGTTTCAAAGTCCATGTCGGCAACCCACAGCGGAATCAGGTCGGAGCGGCCGTACCGCGCCTGCAGCGCATCGACCTTTAGCGCGTTCGTGCCGCGCCGGTCGGTTACTTTGTCGAAGTTGTATTTTGTTTGCATAACGTTTGATGTTCAAGAATGTTTGTTTAAAGATGAGAAATAAATAACATATAACGGATATAAAAGTGTCGTCCCTGTGGGACTTACGACGGCAGGGGAACGTAGCGATAGTTTGTCCGTATGCCGTAGAGACCTCACCCCCGGCCCCTCTCCACAGGAGAGGGGTGGCTGGCGCCGAATA
>JAISDB010000076.1 GCA_031265155.1 Prevotellaceae bacterium
TGTAAGTGCGATTAAGAATAACAAAAGCGTGCAAAATGTTTCGATAGATAAACGGGGCATTTTTCATGTATCAAACAGCAAAGGCACAAGAACTAAAATTATAACAAGCATATTAAAACAGTAAAATTATGGCAGCAATTAGACAGCCCGACCCTGTTCGGGTAGTATTAAATTACAACGGCACGGAACACATTTGTAAGCAGATGCCAATCGGATGGCGCGACCAGTCGGGAAGCTGGTCGTTCAGCTTCGATAACTTCGGTTACAACTACAAGCACGAAACCAAAGAATTGCAGTTTGTAAAGGAAGATGCCGATTTCATAAGGCAGTGCATTGACCAGAGCGGCATTTCGGCTAACATTGAATTTACGGTGCAGTTAAGACAGAATAACTGGACATTCAAAGACAACTTTCACGGCAAACTTGATTTTACAACCGAGTTTATCAATGAAAGGGATTTTGTACAGTGCGGGGTTCTGGAAGGGGGCGTTAAAAAGTCCGTAACAAAAGATGGTAAAACTAATTATGATATGCCTTTCGATAATGACGCGGTAGATATACATGTAACGGAAGGAATGATAATAAAAAATAATGTGAAATATGAAAATATTTCATCTTATGGAATGACGGATATTACCAATGGCGACATCCATTTATCTTTGGGCGGCGATATTGTTAAATCCGATTTGTATAAGAGTCATGTTATATTTATGAATAAGTCAGAGGTAAATAGAACGCCGCAATTTAGCGATGCGTGGGTATATACAGTAATAAGAACTACTGAAAACGATAATGCCGAACCACTTACCTTTACGCTTAAAATGAAATTAAATGTAACTGTATTTGCGGGACCATTTCAACATTTAAACCAAGTCAGTTTTAGATTAATAAAATATGATAAAAATTACGCAAATCCGCAAATTGTAAAGGAATTTTATTTTGTTGATGGATTAGACATAAGTGATGAAATTTATGAATTTAATGTAGGTTTTGATGGTGAGATAGATATACAAATTGAGAATAAAATAAATAATTATTGTTTTATTGCAGATTTTTTGGCTCAAGGCGTTATTGTAAACAAAAGGACATCCTCAATAAGAGGCGATTTAACCTTTGATTTTGACGGCGACCGATTATCGACATTCAACTTCAAAGCCTACAAATCCGAAACATTCGGGCAAAAACTTTTAGACAAAATACATTCGGGAGCAACCTTTGAAGTTCCATTTTTACAGGAAATGGAACAAAATAAAAACATGCAGTTATTTATTACTTCCGCCGATGCCATACGTGGAATTAAACCTACTGACGAACAGCCGCAGGGAGCACTGATTAAAACAAATTTCTTTGAATTTCTTAAAAACCTGAATTATATTTACAGTACGGGGCAAAAGGTAAATAATACCGAAAGTAAGTATGACATTGTCCGTAAACCCGATATTTTTGACAGAAACAATGAAATCTTGAATTTGGGAAAAGTTAAGAATTTACAGGCAATAATGCCCGAACTTGACTGGTTCAAAAACAATGTTCAAGTTGGTTATGAAAAGCAGGAATATGATTATCCGCTCGGACGTCAGGAATTTGCGAATACTTTGGAGTTTAACAACGATATTGATATTCCCGCTCAAACGCTGGAACTAATAAGCAAATACCGAGCCGATTATACGGGCGTGCATTTGTTATACTTTGATTATGTAAACGACGATAAAAAGGACAGCAAAAGTGATAACGATGTATTCTGGATACTTGCATTTAGAAAAACCTTTACAGGTACAAGGGACATAATTCAAGATGTTACGCAATTGCCGGCAAGAGTTACAGGCATTTATGTAAATACAGGACAACAGGTAGAAGTTGGACAAACCTTGTTTAAAGTATCGTGGGGAGACTCCGGATTAATATTTGATTATTACGTGTACAGTAAATACAAAGGACAGATTACAACTATTAATGTTACTCTTAATCAAATAGTTCCCAAAGGCACATTACTCGGTACAATAAATGCAACAATTACGCAATGGCAGGCAACAAAAGGCGACCGAGTAACCAATATTCAGGGATTGGAAGGTGGCGGGTACTTCAATATGCTTTTATCGCCAAAGGCAATGTTAATGAACCATGCAAGGTTTTTCGCTTCGCTTTTGGATAAGCACGCAAAGATATTGCGATATACTTCGAGTACCGAAACCATGAGCGCACTTGAATATACCGATACGGAACTTGGACACGTTGTGGAAAAAGCCGATTTGTCGGTTGCCAATGCAGAACCGTTTTTTAAGCCTGTTTTATTCAAGTTTGATTGCATTGTAAGAAAAAGTTTGCCGCAAATATTGGGCGACAGTCCGAGCGGTTATTTTACTTTCAGATATAATAATTTGGAGTTAAAAGGTTTCCCGATAGACATTCAGGGAAGTTTGGAAGACAGCAAGCAAACGGTAACTTGTATTGCCCATCCTGATACCCCTGATAATATTGAGGAAATACTACATAAGCGGCTACCGAATAAGTTGTATAAATAATAAAAAGGACTGTTTTTGACAGCCTTTTTGTTTGTTGTTAATTTATTTCTCTACCTTTGCAAAAAATATTAACAGTAAAAAATACAAATTATGAAAAAACTGATTTACTCAATATCTTTTGCACTGCTCGTTGTTGCTTGCGGTAAAGACGATGTAAATACAAATCCAAAAGCCATTGTAGGAACATGGGAATTAGAATATTTTTATAGAGATGAACGTATCGATGATT
>JAISDB010000105.1 GCA_031265155.1 Prevotellaceae bacterium
TGTGGGAACGCCGCCTGCTCAACGTTCTATTAATTTTTCTGCATGTTGACTATTTGAAAAATTTACTGACATGCAAGCACAAAAGTTGATTAGAAAATAAAAGTGGCATAGACTTCGCAAGCGGTGAACCCGCTCGGCGCAGAGGGCGTTAAAACGGAATTCCGTCAAGCGCAGCGAGACATTAATTCCGTTAGCCGTCGAGCCGTTAGCGGGTCGCCGAGAACCGAGTTTACGAGTTCGCCGAAGGCAACGCTCGCCTTGATTTTTTGCTTCTTTTGTATCAAGACAAAAGAAGAGAAAATAAGATTTTTTAATATTTGCAAAGTTTTATGTCAGTATTGATTAAAACCCTGCAATTTTTTTATCTGATTTTTGTTTATAAATATTTATTAATAAATGATTTGTACCCATTTTAAGTGACGACTAAATAATCGTTCCGGCGGTAAAATATTTCTTAACAGTAATATTTTTTGAATTCAGCACAACATTATTTTGCACAGTAACCCGATTTTTACGGGAATATTACCATATTGTTTAAAATACAAATTGTATTAATATACAGGCAATTATAATATAAAAATAAAAAAAACACAAAAAATGTTTCTAAATATCCTTTTTTTTGTATAAACTTGCGTTTATTTTCAAACAATGTAAATAATTTATGTTATTTGTAAAATCAAAACTTTTTGTGTCCATATTTAATGAAAATATTATGAAAAATAAATTTAAAGCATACTCACTTGCTGAGTTATTGATAGTTTTGGTAATTATAGGTATTTTAATACTGGTTGCATTGCCAAACCTGATGCCGCTTATTTCGCGGGCTAAAAGCACGGAAGCGCAGCAGCAGCTGGCTTTTTTGCACACACTGGAGAAAAATTATTTTTATACTTATTCCCGCTATTCTTTATCGCTGGAGGAAATAGGATTTGAGCAGCAGCCACTGGTAGCCGATGGAGGTAATGCTAATTATCTTATTGAAATAACAGAAGCATCGGAACATGGATTTAAGGCAACGGCAACAGCTGTTGTTGATTTTGATGGCGATGGAATTTTTAATGTCTGGGAAATCGATCATGATAAGAAACTTTTGGAAAAAGTGAAAGATTAATCTGTTTATGAATGTATCAAGATATATATTATTATTGCTTCTCATTCCAGTACTTCCGATGATCATAAGCGACTTTTACCGCAGAAGGGTAGCACTGGCATGGTTGGTAATATTGGCTGCCTGCGCCGTACCGGCTGCAATTATTTTGTTCGGATTAAATATTTTTATCATAAATCTTGTTTTTAACATTGCAATACTGATATATATGTTTTTAGGCGTATTATTGTACGTTTACATAAAAAGCAGGAAAATTTCTTCGGTAAGGCATTACACAGGCATGGGCGATGCGCTGTTTTTCATTGCATTGACACCCGTATTCGAATCAGCTAATTTTATATATTTTTTAATCGCTTCGTGCCTTGCAGCGCTGGCATGGTGGTCTGCAATTTATGTTATAACACGTAAAAAGCGAACTGTCCCGCTGGTCGGAATATCCGGCTGTTTACTGTCTGTATATGTAATAACTAAAACTTTGATATGACTGATATAAAACAGCATATAGCCATTGAACTCATACAAATGTTTACATCCGCGCAGGCGTGGGAATATTTGCTGGTTCCCTATGATACGGAAAACGATACTTTACTGTGCTACGGGCAGGAGGGCAGGCAATACGATTACATTTGTCAGGAAATTGATGTGCTGTATAATATTAAAGCGGCTGTTACTCTTATTTCGGATGAACAGATACAAAAACTGTTGAGGCAGTATTACCGTACGGACTCTCGTGAAAAAGGCAATGTTTCCCGTTCCATTACGGAAATCGGCAGCGGGCAGGGCTTTTTAATGGGATTGATTGAGGAAGCGTTTGACAACTATGCAAGCGATATTCACATAGAATGTTACGAAGAAAGATGCCGTATAAGGCTGCGTATCGATGGTAAATTACTGGAAAGGTACGTTATTGAGAAAACCAATTACGCATCGCTTGTAAATCAGATAAAGATTCTTTCCAGTCTTGATATTTCCGAGCGCAGGCTTCCTCAGGATGGTCGTATTCTGTACAATCGTAACGGGAAAAAGTTTGATGTACGCGTATCTTCGTTACCGACAATATACGGCGAAAAGATAGTAATGAGGCTGTTGACCCGGCATATTGAATTACTTGAACTTGCAAACCTTGGATTTAGCGAACGGCAACTCGGCGATTATTATAAGGTAATAGAAAAGCCTCACGGAATAGTATTGATATGTGGACCAACAGGCTCCGGGAAAAGTACTACGCTATACGCGACGCTAAGGAGACTGAATAAAGAATCGGATAACATTCTTACCATAGAAGATCCTGTAGAATACACGCTTGCCGGAGTAAATCAGGTGCAGCTTAAGGATGAGATAGGTCTTACTTTTGCAAGCGCCTTGAGGACATTTCTTCGTCAAGATCCCGATATTATCATGCTTGGAGAAATTCGCGATACGGAAACAGCGCAAATTGCCATTCGCAGTTCTCTTACGGGGCATCTTATATTTTCTACAATTCATACAAACAACGCATGGGGAAGCGTTACACGACTGATAGACATGGGAATACATCCTTATCTTATAGCAAATACACTGATAATGTGTGTTTCTCAACGACTGATAAGACTACTGTGTCCGCATTGCAAGCAAAAAAAGGAAATATCGAACAGGGATATAAAGGAATTATTGTCCGGCAATGATATACTTTACCATTATGAAGCGCAGGGCTGCGACAAATGCTTCTATACGGGATACAGCGGACGGCGGGCAATATACGAAGTAATTCCGATTGATGATGAACTGTCTGTTGCTATTCGAAATACGGAGTCGGATATAGAACCGCTATTAAAAAGTCGCGGTATTATTTCGCTTAAAGATGCAGGACTGGAAATGATAAAAAACGGAGAAACATCCCTTGAAGAACTGATACCGCTGTTACGAAATTAAAAATAAATTGACTGTTTATCTGACGATTGATTAAATGATTAAACTGTTCATTGCAGAAGCTATGTTCTGCTCGCGGCGAAGTTGCACCAGACAGGCAGACAATCAATATTTGCGTAATATGAAATTTACGGTTTTATAAAAAAATCAATAATAATAAAATATTAATAACGCCTATAGCGGCAAATCCTGTTAGCAGTGGTTTGCGAATGGCTTTCGTTCCTAAAGCCAAAGAATATACGAACTGCATGATAATATTGCTTAATGTTGCTATGAATGTAGCGGAAATTATCAGCGTTCTTGATGTTATATAATCTCCCTGAAACAAGTTGATAATAAATGGAGTAATATCGGTGATTCCCACAGCAAACGATAATGTTTTCAGTCCCTGATCGCCAAATTCCTTAAAAGTATAATGAATTATCAACGTAAACAGTACGAATAATGCGGCAAAAATCAATGCAACTTTGAACTCCAGCGGGTTTCTGTCGTCTTTTACATTTTCCGGCTGTTTCAACTGTTCGGCTGCAGGCGGGTTGCGGTAATATATCAACAGCCCGACAGTTGTTGAAACTACTGTCATTATCAGAAAAAAATACCATGAAAGGCTAAACAGCGACATGTTGAAAATAAGCAGTAATATTGCCAGTCTGATAAACATCATTCCTATGGATACGAAAATAGCTCCGCTATAGTGATTGCAGAAGTGATCGGGAGATTTTTTGCTTTTGCGCGACAGTACTACTGTAGTTGCTGTGCTGCTGTAAAGCCCTCCGAGGATGCCCGAAACCAGTAATCCGGAATTGCGAAATACAAATTTCTGCAACAGGTAACTTGCGTAAGACATTCCCGAAATAATGACGGTAGCAAGCCATGCGTTGCGGGGAGTAAGATTTATTCCTTCGTATATCTGTTCGTCTGGAAGTACAGGCAGTATAATACCTGCAATGATTATAAATTTTGCAAGAGTCAAAAATTCGTCGTTATTCATACGGCCTGCTACGGAAATAAAGGTTTCTTTCATTTCAGTGAGCAGTAACACCACTACCAGCACCAGCAAGCTGAATTCTACGGGCTGTGTCATTATCAGCGCAGGAATACAGTAAGTAATGCAGGCAATAACAATAGTGGTAAGTCCGTATCTGCGCAGGTGATACAGTTTATAATAATAGTTAAATCCCAGCAATATCAACAATCCTGCGCCGCCGCAGCCCCAAAAGATTTTTGTTTCAGGGTTGATGATATAAAGTATGTAACCCAGTATTCCGATAAGTGTAAATGTACGGTCGGAACCGAAAAAAGGTTCGTTTTCATCGCTTTTCAATTGAAGCTTGCGCTGAGATAATCCTATTATCAATGAAAATGTTACAACTAAAAAGAGCTGGATATAATTGTCGGGAATGTGTAAAAAGTGTTCCATTATAAAATCAGTTAATGTTAAAACAATCCGTCGGGAATATAGTTAAGCCAGTGCAGTACGGTTTCGCCCCAGATAAATATCATAATCCATGAAATAATCATCATTGTAATTCCGAATTTAAAAGTATCCGCCCAGCTGTACTGGTCGGTTGTGTAAAGCAATGCGGCAGGTTTGCTGTTGAACGGCAATACATATACATGTTCAATAAGCAGCGCAACAGGAAATGCCAGACTCATTACGGGATAGCCGAATTTTTGCGCTACTCCGATTGATATGGGTATAAAAATAAGCGCTCTCATCGTTTTTGACTGGAACAGTATTGCGCTGAAAAGCATTGCTCCCGTAAGCATAAGATATAATACCCAAAACGGCGTATCATTTGAAATGCCTAACGAACCGAATGCCGAATCTACCATTGTTCCTGCAAGATTGGTGGCATCCAGTCCTGCTCCGAGCGTATAGGCGCCTGCCGAAAAAATCATCAGATGCCACGGAATATCAATATCATTCCATTTTACAATACCTATCCTGAAAGGAACAAGCGCAATGACAGCGCCGGCAAAAGCAACGGCGGTTTCGCTTACATTGTGTACATATCCCTTGGTAGCCCACATAAACAGTACGCCGATAAAAATAGCGATTGATTTGTATTCATCCTGTTTCATGCGTCCCATTTTTTGCAGTTCTTCCTTCAGTCGCTGCATTCCGCCCGATATTTGAGGCTTTCTTTCTTCTTTTTTCAACGGGAACATGATTTTTGTGCCTACTATCCAGCCGATAATAATTATCAGCAGGCATAAAGGAAAAGCCGCTGCAAACCATTCCTGATAGCCCAATGTGGCGCCTGCTCCGACAATAATCGATACAGCAAGCAGATTTGCGCCCGAACCCGTCATAAAACCGCTTGCGCCTATGTTGATTTGGAAAAGGTTTTGCAATACGATATTACGTCCGAAGTTATTTCTGTTATTGCCGCCTGTGGCTCCGTATATTGCCGCTATTACCATAAAAACAGGAAGTAAAATTGCGGCTTTGGCTGTTGTAGCCGAAATAAATGCAGACAGTACTATGTTTATTACGATAAAACTAATGAATATCCGTGTGGCATTTTTCCCGAAATGAACAACAAACCACAGTGCGAATCGCTTTGCAACCTGCGTTTTAACAAGCATGCTTGCCAGCACAAACGACAAAATATTCAGCCACATTACAGGATGTCCCAGTTGCGCATACGCTGTTTTTTCGGTTGTTACGCCCGTAAGTACAATACCTATGATAACAAGCAAAGATGTAAGATAGTTCGGCACGGCTTCCGTAATCCATAATATTACCGATGCCGCAAATATTGCAAGCATGGCGTAATTGATACGGCAAAACTCTTCAATTCCAACATCATTAAACCGTTTAAGCGCATCGCCAGTAAGGTTTTCACTGTTTATGCCGTTCAGAAACGGAATATCAATGCATTTGTATAAAAGCACAAATACAGCGATTGACAGCGGCGCGCCCACGTATGTCATCCATTTTTCAAAACGGCTTTTGGGACGGCTTGGCAATTGCTCGATACGATAATTATTCATATCGAGCGGATCGCGTGTTACCATTTGGTAAACGGATTTTTCATTAGCATCGAATTGTAATAACGTTTGTCGCCTGTTACTTCTTCGCCGAGCCATTCGGGTTTGTCGAATGTAGCATTTTCGTCGGGCAGTTCGATTTCCGCAACCGTTAAGCCTTCGTTCTCTCCGTGAAACTCATCTACTTCGTAAGTATATGGTTCGGCTTTGACCAAATGGCGTACCTTGTCGATAACGCCGGGTTCGCAAATCTTAAGCAGTTCGGCGGCTTCATCAACGGTAAGTTCTTTTTCAAATTCAAACCGTGAAGCGCCTGTCTCGTTGCCGATTCCCTTGACTGTCAAAAATCCTTTGTCGCCTTTGATTCTCACGCGTACCGTGCGCTCGGGTACAGATGATAAATAGCCCTGTACAATGCGTGTTGATTTGAATATAAAGGAACTAAAATCGCCTTTAACCAAAAATTTTTTTTCTATTTCCTGTCCCATAATCTTATTTTTTTGTTTATTTGTTTGTGGCGAAAAATTTTCGCCCTTACCTGTTTATTGATTTTGTCGTGTGTAAACCTGACAGGTTTTGAAAACCTGTCAGGTTTTTATTATTATAACTAATCTCTCTTCACTATATCTGCATCGGATACTTACTTGTATCCACATCGGATACTTACAGGTATCTTGTTTGTAAACCTGACAGGTTTTTCCTATACATTCTTAATCATTAAATCGGCCTGTCAATCATTCCTGTTACACGCTTTATCGCCTGAAGATAGTTTATGTTTTCAATACCTTCCAGTCCGACATCGCGTATGGTTTTCTTCAGGTCTTCGATTTCGGTCGATTCCGAATTTATCGTTACGACCTTTGCTCCGTTTATATACACATCGCCGGTTTCGCAGATTGTATCATTAACCATGTATCCATAACGCACCTTTTCGACTGTAACCGCCTGCAAATCGGGATGATTTTTCACTATCGCCAAAAACTCGTCTATTGTATAAGTTTCCCTTTCCAGTTCAGGCATGTTATCTACTTTGAATGCGGGAAATACTTCCCTTTTCAACACTTCGGCGCTTATTGGAAATTCCCCCTTCATCAGCGGATTCCACTGTTCAAAGCCATCTACGTTTTGAATGAATGTTTTAATGTCCATTTTGCCATCGCGGATTTTAGTATTGTTTATATCGTTGGTACGGCTTACAATGTATGTTTCCACCGATTTGCGCTCCCATACCTTTTCGGGTACCGGCACAGACAGACGCGCCATGCGTTCTGCCTGCTTCTTAAAACAGCGTCCGAACGTGCGATATTCAAAACGCGGCTTTGAAATTTCACCTATTTTTAATTCTTCTTTTGCCATAATTTTAATTGAGTTATAAAGTTTGTAAAGTTATAAAGTTTGTAAAGTTATAAAGTTTGTAAAGTTATAAAGTTTGTAAAGTTATAAAGTTTGTAAAGTTATAAAGTTTATAAAGTTTTTTTTGGATATAATGTTTTTATAAGTCCTGACAGCATCATCGAAATTTCTTCGGAAAGCGTATAAATTGCTCTAAAATCTTCTTTTGATATTTTATTCAATTCGTTTGCAATGATAATCATCGAGCGTAATTCGCCACAAGAACCTTTTGCAATGTACAAAAAATGCATAAATTCATTATTGGTTCGACGTTCAAATCTTTCTGCAATATTGTTCATAACAGATATTGCCGATCGCTGTATTTGGTCTTTAAATCCAAAGTCCCTGGAATCGGAAAAAATGTTATAAATAGTTATTGCCAGTTCTTTCGCTTTTTGCCATGCAATAATATCCTCAAATCTGTCTATTTTCATTATTTTAATTGAGTTATAAAGTTTATAAAGTTTTTGGATTTAATAATAATATCATTAATTTTTTCAGAAAAAGATGTATAAATTGATTTTAAACTCATATCCACCTGATTGTATTCAATTTGATAATACCCTTTACGACTTTCTAAGCTTTTAACTTTACAAACTTTCTAAACTTTTAATTTGTTTCAATGTCTCCTGCCGATGTTGCCGGATTTGCACTGTTGCACGATGGAATTGCCAAGCCAAATGCGCCGCTTCCATCCGGACAGCGCGAGAACGAGTATTGTGTTCCGCTGCCGTAGTCGGGCGTAACAGTGACACCCCAATCGCCGCCATTGGTGCGCACAAAAGCATCAATAAACATATTAAAAGGAGCAATCAATTCAAATTTCAGATTTTGTTTTGGTGAAATTCCGCTTGCGCCTGTCGCTTCATCCTGTCCTCCCGGATTTTGTCCGTTTTGCGATATTGTGTAATATCCTCCTGCTGCAATACTTACCGTGCCGCCTGTCCACCATGTTTGACTTTCGTTTTTTCTTAAAATAACTCCTTCAAGAGAAATCGAACCTGTGCCGTTATTATATATTTCAACAAATTTGCCGTTGCCGTCAATTTCATTTATAACCAAATCGGCATAGTTCACCGCTGAACCGTTTGTTGCAATAGCGCCTTCAGGCATAAACGGATTTGCCACTCCGCACGAAGGTATTGCCAAGCCAAATGCGCCGCTTCCATCAGGACAGCGCGAGAATGAGTATTTTGTTCCGCTGCCGTAGTCGGGATTAACGCCATCGCCCCACGCTGTGCCATTGGTTCTTATAAATGCATCCAATTCGTTGGCATCAGGATCTTTGAGTTCAAATTTCAGATTTTGCTTTGGCGAAATTCCACTTGCGCCTGTGGTTTCGTCGGCAGTAATACCAGCCTGAACGCCGTTTGAAATTACATAATATCCTCCTGCTGCAATACTTACTGCGCCGCCTGTCCACCACGTGGCGCCTTCATTTTTTACCAAAGTAACGCCTGCCAGAGAAATTTCGGTAGCGCTATTGTTGTAAAGTTCAATAAACTTGCCGTTGCCGTCAATTTCGTTTATTACCAAGCCTGTATAATCAATAACAGCAGCATCGCGCACAGTGTAACTTCCCGAAACACCGGCAGAGCCGCCTGCGCTGTTTACTGCCACAACCGAGTACGCTACTTCCGAGCCTGCCGCCTGCCTGGCTATTTCAGCCGAATAGTCATCTCCTCCCGTATTTGTCATTGCAATATCCGGTTGTGCAACATCATCAAGCGTCCACTGTACTTTTACAGATGCCAGCGTGCCTTCTCCTGCCGTAACCGTTGCCGATACCGTAACATCTTCGTCGTTGGTAGGCGATGCGGGAGCATGTGAAACATTGGTTATTAACGGCTGAGCGACCATTCCGCTGTTTGAAGCATTGGGCGTTGGCGTCTGAATTTTGAAAATATCGGAGCCATCCGGATTGCGTGCATAAGACTGGTCTGGTGTCAACGCTCCAAATTCTATCTGATCGATTAAAAGTCCTGCAGCATCATCCAAAAAAACCATATCGCCGCCGCTGCTGAGACCGAAACCGTTACCGTCGGCATCTACTACTTCAACAAAAAGGAAAGCTCTTGCTGCAATAATTGTTGAAGTTGGAATAACAACTTTATCTGTTTTGTCGATTTTGTCGTATAATACATACCCACTGACATCTACAGCTTCGTCTGAATTGTTATATAATTCTACCCAGTCAAATTCATAAACGGTTCCTGGCTCGCCTCTTGAATAAGCTTCGTTTATTTTTATCGGCGAGTCGCCTGTTTCTGGCAACACAGGCGGCTGGTCTTTCAGGCAACTTACAGCAGTTGCAGCAAAAAGACAAATCATTGTAAAATAAAATATTTTTTTCATTGTTGTATTTTTTTTATAATATTAATAATATGTGTGTTTGTATTTCTATAATTTGTTGATAAATTTTAATAGTTGTATTAATGATTAATAATAATTGTCTGTTCCTTTATTTTTTCTCCGTTTTCAATTATGTTCAAATGATAAATACCGTTCGGAAGTTTTGAAGTATCTATTTTTATCTGTTTCTCTGCCGAAGAATACGTTTTGTTGTAAACCAGCTGTGTGGTACTGTGGCTGTACAGCAATACACGTATTTCTGATGTTTT
>JAISDB010000134.1 GCA_031265155.1 Prevotellaceae bacterium
TTTGTCTTGATACAAAAGAAGCAAAAAATCAAGGCGAGCCTTCTCGGCGACCCGCTAACGTCTCGACGGCTAACGGAATTAATGTCTCGCTACGCTTGACGGAATTCCGTTTTAACGCCGTCTTCGCCGAGCGGGTTCGGTTCCCCGCCTGCGAAGTCTATGCCGGTTTTATCTGCTAATCAACTTTTGTTCTTGCATACAGGTAAATTTTTCAACTGATCAACATGCAGAAAAATTAATAGCACGTTGAGCAGGCGGCGTTCCTACAGGTCACAGTCGTAAATCGGAGTTGGAGTATAGCGTCGGCTGCTCTTGACTTATGGCTTCTGTCGGCAGCGCCGTCGGACTTGGAAATATCTGGAGATTTGCATCAAGCAGCTCGGGCTGTTTTAATGCGATAAAAAATGAAAAGAGATTATAACTGTATAACCGTTAAAAGCCTGATGCCTGCATTGCTGCTTATAAGAGCGGCGAAAATAATCGAGCGATACTGCACGAAAGATTTTTTCGGAACGAACGGCGATTCCACATCTTTAGCGTTACCTGCGAGCTTTTGCTGCAATCGTACCTGAATTGATTTTCGAGGCTTGATGCTATTGCCCTGTCATATACTATGGCTGTTATTTCAAAATTGTATTCGAAACTGCGATTATCCATATTTACCGAACCTATCGAAGAAAATTCGCCATCGATGGTAATTGTTTTAGCATGATTAAACGCCCGTTTGCTGTAAAGATAAACCTTCACGCCGGCTTCAAGCAAATCCTGAACGTATGCAAGCGTTGCCCAGTACACGATTTTTGAATCCGATTTTCCGGGCAGAATAATCCGAACGTCCACGCCGCTGAGTGCAGCAACTTTTATGGCTGTCAGTACGCTTTCGTTTGGCATGAAATATGGCGATGTGATATAAATATGCTTTTTTGCCGACGATATTGCATAAAAGTATGTTTGCATAATGCTTGCCCAATCGCTGTCGGGACCTGATGCAGCTATCTGGATATTGCATTTTTCATCAATTACCGATTTCGGAAAATAACGCTCGTGATCGACAAAAACCTGCTGCTTGCTGACAAAAAACCAGTCGACAAGAAAAATCAGCTGAAGCACGTTCACAACTTCACCCCTTATGCGCATGTGGGTATCTCGCCACCATTGAAAATATTCGTTTCCGAAAACATAGCGGTCGGCAATATTCATTCCTCCCACAAAGCCTGTTTTTCCATCAATAACGACAATCTTGCGATGATTACGGAAATTGCTTTTGTTTGTAAGTTTGTGAAACCGGACTTTGCCGAATGCAAACATTTCTATGCCGTGCTTAGTAAACGTTTTTACATCTTTCTTTTTCAATGCCCAGCTTCCGAAATCATCGTATATTATGCGGACGGCAACGCCTTCTTTTGCCTTTCGGATCAATATGTCACGTATTTCGTTATAAACCTTTCCGCGTTCGATAATGTAAAACTGAAAATGTATCGAATCTTTTGCATCAAGCAGCGCCTGCTTCAAAGCCGATATCATGCCTGCTCCATCGTAATACAGCATTACGCTGTTGTATTCGGTAAGTATTGACTTGCTGTTGTTAAGCAGCAAGGTTATAGTATTTTTGTAGTTGTTCAATTCCGATTTGGAGTCAAAAAGCTTGTTCCGTTTCAACAGTCCCGCCTGACGCGAACTGATATTGTCAATAAATTTGACGTCGTGCATGGCTTTGCGACCGAACAGTTTTTTTTTGCGATAATTTTGCCCGAAGAAAAAATAAAGTATAAGACCGGCAAGAGGCAACATGAACAGTACAATCAGCCACGATACCGTTTTCACCGAATCCTTGTGCTTGTAGATAATATATATGGCGACACAAAATGCAATTAATGAATATATTACCAGCAAAACAGAAATTATATTGTCGAATGCAGGTATAATCATTTTGGTTTTATATTTGATGTCAATAACATGCTTTCGTTAACATTATATTATTTCTTTAAGTATGTCCGTCAAACGTTGCGGTGGACGACAGGGGCGGTTTGTTGCCATATTTGTAAACGATAAAACTGTTTCTCCGGTATTTATTAATTCGCCGTGAAGGTTGAATATTTCGTAAAGGAAATGCATTTTTGCAGTCGGCAAATCTTGCAATTTAACGCGTATTACAAGTTCATCCTCATAGTAAGCAGGCTTGATATATTTGCTTGATACCGAAACAACAGGCATCATCACGCCTTCTTTTTCCATTGTTCCATACGAAAAGCCCAAATGCATCATCATTTCCGTACGCGCATATTCGTAGTAGCGTACATAGTTTGAATGATGTACAATGCCCATTTTATCTGTTTCATAATATCTTACACGCAATTTTGAATCGAACGAATACATAAAATCAAATTTAATCTTATTCCGCAAAATTAATAAATTTAATGCACGCAAAGAATTAATTTAAATATTTTTCATGGTTATATTGTCGTAAATTGTTTAAATATGATAGAGATTGCTTATGAAAAAATAAATTAATGTCAGTAATTTTCGCTGTATTCCAGCTTCAATGCTAATTTTCAAAATCAGCGAATAGCACCCAGTATATTTTATAAAAAACTGCATATTCAAGCCTTAATAACTTTTTGGAAACACTTAACTATTGCAGTTGAATTATGCATGCCTGTACAAATGTTACGCACAATCGGTCAGAATCACACAGCCCTGAAAGGACGTAATTTTCATAACCGATGGTCGATGACCATCGGCAAGGAAACTGCAATATCATGCTGCCTGAAAGGTAATACGGTATTTGGCAGACTTGCAGCAATGGATGAAAGCTTCGCCAAGGTCTCAGACAAACTTGTGTAGCTTTCCCGTAAGTTCAATTAGTAAATGCAACTGAAATAAGAAAAAACTCAGTTAGAGGATTACTCATAACTGAGTTTAAGAAAAATGTCTTATTTTAGTTGTTACAATGAATAAAAAGAAACATT
>JAISDB010000005.1 GCA_031265155.1 Prevotellaceae bacterium
TTGGCGAGATTCAAGAGAAAAACAAAATGTTACAGTAAAGCAGAATATATGATTGTAACATCATTAAATTTGCTTATGCTGAAACTTAATAACGAATTTACTTTATAAAATTAACAATATCTATTTTTTTAGTTTATCGGGGAATTCTGTATCTAATTGTTTTGCTTGCTGTTCCAACAACTTATACTGACTAACCAATAATTCAAACTCTTCTATGTGTGTTACAATTTCTTTTTGCTCAAAGAGTGATGGAAGCGGAATAAGGAAACTTGATAAAATTGTATTGTTAATATTAGCAATGTTAGTTGTTTGAGTGGAGCTATTGTTAAATGCACCTGTTACCCATAAATATTGCAGAAAATAATATAGAAAATCAGGCAAAATACATTCCATTCCCCTTATTACAGTTACCCCAACTTGGCCAAAATTACTACCTGAATGGCGTGAAATGCGTGGAATCTCATGTAGGGTCTGTTGTTTATGTATTTGATAATCAGTAGATTATAAAATAAGGGTTTGTGAAAAGTCATTTGTAGTCCCAGAATATTATGTTAGAATTTGATTGATGGATAAAAAAGTATTATCTTTGCGGCTTATAATAAAATAAAGTTAATTACTAATATAATGTTATGTTTATCAAGAAAATAGATAAAAGCAATCACAAAAAAGGTAAGGTATATTTCACTTATCGCCTGTGCGAATCGTATCGTATTGATAATAAGGTGCGTCATCGCAATATTTTGAATTTGGGAAAGCTGGAAGATGTCTCGCGCGAATTGCATAAATTACTGTGCGACAGGATAGAACAGAAAATAAAAGGAATAAACCTTTTGTTTGCCGGCATACCCGAAAATGTAGAAAAAAATGCCGAATATTTTTATCGGCGTATTCTTCGGGAAAATCTACTGGATCATCCCGTTGCATTGGATGAAGTTTTTGAAAGCGAGCATATTCCGGATATTCAGAACGTTGATGTAAATTCGATAGAAAATGAAGACAGTCGCAGTTTCGGTTGCGAATGGCTGTGCAAACAGGCGGCGGATGCTTGCGGATTGACGGATTATCTGTCAAAACTGACAGATAATCAGCGATTAGCGCAATCAATGCTGACAGAAATTATTTGCCGCATGGCACATCCTTCATCTGAATATGAAGCGGCCAGATGGCTGTCGTCCGAAAGTTCAATGTGCGAACTGCTTGACTTGCACAAAAATCCCAATCACAAAGAACTGTACGCGGCGGCACGTTTATTGTACGCAAACAAATCGAAAATTGAGTCGTTTTTATTTGATTATTTTCATCGTAAATATCCTAACAGACGTAAAATCAGGCTGCTTGACCTGACAAATTTTTATTTTGAAGGCAACAAATCGGGCAGCGAAAAAGCCCAGTTTGGTCGCAGCAAGGAAAAGCGCAGCGAGGCAAAATTGGTGTCGCTAGCGATGTTGACTGATGAACAGGGATTTTGTTGTCGCAGTAAATTTTATGCGGGCAACATAAGCGAAGAGAGCACAATGAATGAGGTACTTACGGAATTTGAATCGGCAAGCGCCAATGAAAAATTGCTCTTCGATACCAAACCTGTAGCCGTTATTGATGCTGGTATCGCAACAGAGTCTAACTTAATGATAATCAAAGAAAAAGGATATGATTACATTTGCATATCAAGGTCTGCACTGAAAGAATATGTACCGGTAGAAAATTCTTCTCCTATAAAGATTACGGATAATCGTAATCATCCGATTGAAATACAACTGATTAAGAGCTCAGATCCTGAACAGGCGGATATATTTTTATGTGTAAAAAGTGAACAGAAACAGATAAAAGAGGAATCAATATATAAAAAACTATCAGCGAGGTACGAGCAGTATCTTGAAACGATAAGATCCTCATTATCAAAGAAACATGGAGTGAAGACGGAAGAAAAGGTCAACCGCAGAATAGGACGGGCAACAGAAAAATATCCTTCGATAAGTCAATTATACGATATATCGCTGAAAGTATTGGAAAATAAGACAGTTACAGCCATGTCATGGCAACGGAACGAAAAAAAGAAGCAGACAGGCGTTTACTTCGTAAGATGCTCGGCGAGAGAATTGACGGAAATGGCTATGTGGTAGATTTACAACACTATACGTGAAATTGAAAGCACTTTTCGCTGCCTGAAAACCGATTTGGATGTTCGCCCGATCTATCATCAAAAAGATGAAAACTCCGAAGCGCATCTGTTTATCGGCATTGTGGCTTACCTGCTGGCACACGGCATTAGGAAAGAGTTGAAAAAAAAGGGATACGCTACGATTGGAGGCATATACGCAATATCATGTCGGCACAAACGCTCATCACTACCCGCATGAAACTCGAAAACAGGGATTCTTTGATAATCCGGCAGCCTTCGCGTGCAAATCAACATACTGCACAGATATACACTGCATTAAATTTCAAACAGTCGAAGCATGGAATGAGAAAAAAATACGTAGTCCCCCATAGATAAGTAGTTTCAGACGCATAATGTTGATTATTAAAGTTTACATGCAAGTGCAGGACAAGTTGGGGTAAACAAATAAGACAATTTTTCTTTTTTGTTTAAAAATAAATGCTTGATTACGCGTATGCGCGCGTTACGCCCGCGATCTATTGATGTATGTAGGCTTGTATGTCTCACAAATAACCGGAGCTAACCAACACAAAGATGTTAATTAATTCAACATAGGACGAATATTTTCTTGTAACAGTAATCATGTAAAAAAATTATATATACGTGCTAATTATAAATACGCGTTGCAGATATATTATATTTTTTTACAAGCAGCACAAAAAATACAAAAAAAAAATCAGGAATACTGCTTTTTTTTAAAAAGAGACATTTTGTGCTATTATATACACAACAAAAGAGAGTTATATGCAAGATTCAAATAATTTGCATATAACTCTCTGATAGATTTGAATTGGAGGGCCGTAGCCCCCCCCAATTATCAAACTAACGCCTAATAGTTTTCCGCTCTTATTTCGAAATAAGCTTTCGGATGCGAACAAACCGGGCAGATTTCCGGCGCTTTCTTGCCGATGATGATATGGCCGCAGTTGCCGCATTTCCATATC
>JAISDB010000096.1 GCA_031265155.1 Prevotellaceae bacterium
GACGATATCAAATCTTTCCAAATCAAAATTAACAAGCGACCAAGGAAATTACTTAACTTTGACGCACCAATAGATAGGTTTTACAAAACAGTTGCATTGGCTACTTGAATCTGCGACATGCTGTTTTCTCTTTCTTTTTTTGCTATTTACGATTTTTTCTATAACTTGCCACTGTTTTTCAGCCAAATCAGTTGGACAGTACGTTTTATTCATCTTCTTGTAATTATCTGATTTATAATCACAATACAATAAACATGCTCCAATTAACCAACTGAAATTCAATATATTATATTAAATGATCTTAAATTCAAAACAGCTTCTTAAAATATCGACTGAATTTATTTTTCTACCTTTGCTGCCATGAAAAACGAACACGAAGTAATAACTCTCGATAATGGTATTCGCGTTGTTTTGCAACAAACGCAAAGCAGTGTCGTTTACTGTGGACTAATGATAGGAACGGGAACCGCTCACGAACTTGCTCACGAACATGGAATAGCGCATTTTATCGAGCATGTGCTGTTCAAGGGAACAAAAAAACGCTCGGCGCGGGATATTTGCTATGGACTTGAACACGACGGCGGCGAGCTTAACGCTTTTACAAGTCGCGAAAGTACTATTGTATATTCTGTTGTACAAAATTCCCAGTTCGAAAAAGCATTGGAACTTATTTGCGATCTGGTTTTTAATTCCACATTTCCGGAAGCCGAACTTGATAAGGAAAAAGGCGTAATAATAAGCGAAATAAATTCGTCCGACTGTAATCTTTCGGAAGTTATTTACGACAAATCAATGCAGTTTTTTTTCAGGGGAAGCGCTATCGGAAAGCCTATACTTGGAACAAAAAAATCGGTAAAATCGTTTACTTCAGCCGATGTGCGCGCTTTTATAAAACGTAATTATACAAACAAAAAAACAGTTCTTTCGGTTGTTGGCAATATTAATATCGACAGGTTGAATTTGCTGGCAAACAGGTATCTAATGAAATATAATAACGATTCGGCTGCTGAACAGTGCGAAGAAATAAGCGAATACAAACCTTTCAAAAAAGAATTTTCGTCGGATTCGGCGCAGGCGTTTTGCATAATAGGTAACAGGGCATATGACATAAACGACAGTCGCAGCACCGGATTGAGCCTGCTTGCAAATATGCTTGGCGGACCTATTTTTTCGTCGCTGCTGAACATTAGCCTGCGCGAGCAAAACGGATTGGTATATGATATTTCTGCAAGTTACGAAGCATTTATAAATTCGGGCGTATTTCAAATTTATTTTGAAACGGCAAGAAAAAATCTTAAAAAAAGCACAAAACTTGCCCTTGATGAACTTGAAAACTTACGCTCAAAAAAAATCAGAAAATCGGATTTGGATTATGCAAAACACAGGTTTATAGGACAATTAATCATACAAAACGAAAATTATGAACAGCGAATGATAGATAATGCAAAAATGCTTTTACTGTTCGATACAATAGAAACGGTTGACATGCAGAAGTCAAAAATCAATGCGCAGACGTCCGACGACCTGTATCGAATTGCCAACGATATTTTTATCGAAAACAATTTATCGTTTATAAGTTATTCATAAAATTCAAATAAAATTTGAATAGCCCTAAAAAACATTTTATCTGCCTTTTTTATAATACCTTTGAAATCACTTATTACCTTTCATTTCTAACTTGTTTTACCAATTACAGTTTCAAGTATTTAAATTTTACCATTTATTGCCAATAGAATAAAAACGTTCTCCTGTTATTTCCTCAAATCTTTATGTATGGTAAGACGCGGATTGATAAAGTCTTCCGAAGATTATCTTATGGCGCAATTTTGCCATCTTCATGCAATAAATCGTATTTTTTTACTTCGCGTTCGCCGTAGTCGTTTATTACATTGTCAACAATTTTTGCAACTGTTTTTAAGTTTTTACCTTCTATATCTCCGTTTCGGTCAATTTTCTCCAGACTATTGATAGTGCCGTCGCCGCCAATTTGAAAATTGTCCATTATTGTTTTCCCCGAGTTATTGTGCCGTCTTCTTTAATAGAAAAATTGTCTTTTACAGATAAATTGGCAATACCTGTTTCAAGTTCTTCTACTCTTGTCGCAAGTCCATTTATCCTTTTGTATAAATCAATGATATCTTTTTGTAATTGCCCTATTCTGACTGTTAAATAAACACAATAGCCCGCCACTATCACTAATAATAAGATTAAGACTCCCATAATTTTCTGTATTACTTCACTTTTTCTTTGTTCTTACAATTTATCCAAACTCGTTTATTCTGAAACCTTGCCGTGCGTTAAACAAATCGTCGAAACACTCAAAGCATTGTGCTTCGTACCATTCGCCGTCGAGGGTGTCGGTGGTAATTAGCGTGTCTTCCATTATCGGATAGTCGTTTTTGATATCCGACAAAGTAAAAGTCCCGTACACTTCATTATTAATCTCTCTTACTAACCTGAGTTTTGGATAAGAATAGTCCGTTAGGACTTGTATATCAATAGAAAATGTTTTTAAAAAATTTCCAAAATGTCCGTCAGGACATTCATTGATGAAACCTCGTCGAGGTTTTCGTTGTGATTTGCTATATTTTTCTATTGATATTTATGCCCTTTCGGGCAAAATTACCGAATAACAGTGTTTTAAAATTATGCTTATCCAAAACTCAGGTTACTATTTCACCAAATTCATTGGTTCTGAAATTTTCTTGCGGAATAGCAATACAATACTGTATTTGAAACTGTTTCGTTCTTTTCCCCACAAAAGAATTTTTTGAACCATCCCATTATCTACAATGCTCTAAAAAGGTAGCGACAGAATCGGAAAAAGAATAGTGTCGCTATCAGTTTCATTTCAACAATCAATTAACCTGCTGCCTCTATAAGGTAGCCAATAATATTCAAAATAAATCCTACCAACATACCCCATAATGCCAAATGACATGCTTTTTCTGCCTTTCCGTGTTTTTCGGATTTGTTTGAAAAATAAATAATTGCACCCGCAAGCGGAATGCAAAACGACAAGATTGACAATCCTGTTCCTAACTTGTCTTCTTCCTGATTGTTAAAATCATCTACAATTGGTTTTTCTGAACCCATAATACTTAATTTTTTAAAAAATGAATAATTAGATTACTTATAATTTCTGCAAAAATTGCACCCAACGAGGATATTCCTATGCCAAGCATAATTCCTGTGATCAGACGTAAAATATTGTTGCTTTCGCGGTGACAATATGCTTGTGTAAGCCCATCAATTAGAGCCGGAAGCAATAATGCAAAAGACCACAAAAGCGGGATATAAGTTAAAGTTATTGCAAAAATAAATATTGCAATATACCCGATATAAATTCCTGTACAGCGGGCGCATACGGGAAACTGTTTTCCTTTGTAGAAAAAGGAACGTTCCGGTATGCGATGGCAGGTAACAAACTCTATTTTATACTGTTGTTTCATTAACTTGCTGCTACAGCTATAATGATAATCAATACTAATAGCCCAAACTCAATACCAGTAATAGTTCCTACCTGTCTCGCTTTTTTCGTGTACCCTTTCTTCTTATGCTGACTGCACAAAATAAGTCCCGGAATAAAAAACAAATAGTTGTAGAAAAATACAAAAACGCCTTCAAAAAATGATATTGATTCTTGTGACCTGTCATTTGGGTCTTTATCTCTGATTATTTCTCCAAATTCATTAATATGTGTCATATTTGTTCTATTTAATTATTATTTTCTTTTGGTGCGTAAGGCACTTCAATACTTGTTGTTATCTGCAAGGGATAGGAAAATATCTCTGCATTGTATCCGCCGATTTTGGGGTTGTTAGTGTTGCAAACGAGCGTGTATTGCGACAAATGTCCTAACAGCCTCGGTGTGAAGTTCGGATTGTTGCGATTGAGAATATCCAAAGCGAGTTTGACTGCAATGACAGTTACAAAGTCAATATCAACCGAAATTCCCGGTTCAAAAGTAGCCCGTGCCAAATCTTCTTCGTTGGTGTAGAACTTTCGGTTTTGCGTGGCGCGACCGGATGTGTCACCGATAGCCCACATAAAATCGGAATAGTCGGGCATACCGTCGGGCAGGCAGTAGAAAATTTCACCTGCAAAAGCGCGTTCCCAGCAACCGATTGACATCAGCGGCATACCAACCTCTTTTGCAATCTGATTGGCATATAAATCGCCTTCGCGATTGTCTGCGCCGCCAACGACAATGGTATCCTTGTCGCAAAACTCGTCGAATACGGACAATGGCACTTCCTGTACCATCATATTTTGGGTAACAACTTTTGCAGAAGGGTTGATTTGCAAAATGCGTTCCTTTACGGCTTCGGTTTTGTATTTGCCGACATCGTAAATGCCGCACTGGTGGCGACAAATATTGTGATAGCCGATAATATCACTGTCAATCAGTAGAAAGCGACCGACGCCTGCTTTTGCTAATTCCAACGCGACCAAACTGCCCACCGAGCCGCAGCCAATCAGCATTGCGCCGGTTTTGAGCATAATGTCGGATTCGAGAATACCCGTATTGCGCGAAAAAATATCCATTTTCAGCGAATAGGGTTCTTTTTTGCAAATTACGCCTTCGGAATCAATGAATTGCAAAGTATTGCTTTCGTAGTAGCCCGTCAGTTTGCCAAACGACAGATTTGCGGATTTTTCAAGAAAGGTTTCGCCAATTTCCGCCTGAAGACAATTTACAGCATTCTCTCCGAATGCTGTCACGTTAAAGTAATTCGTATTTTCCACGAAATACCCGTACAACTTGCCCGTTTGCTTTTCTTTCTCCATTTCCGCAGGAAAGCAAACCACAGGTTGTCTTTTTTTCTTTAATAATGTTGTCATATAATTGTGATTTAATTTATTACAAATTGATTTAATTCTATTTCTTCATTTACCCATTTTTCAAACAGCGAAATCCACTGCAAAGCATTATCAAGAGCATTAACGCCCGAAACCTTATTGTCGGCAACTACATCCAAATAATAATTGCCCTGCAAATCGGCTTTGATATAAGGAATTTCGGCGGCAATGCCGACCAATTCGTTTAAATCGGGTTGCAAAATGTATGTCCGCAATGCCTCTTTCTGTTTTCGGTAGTTGCGGGCGTAAGTCAGACAGATTTGCCACGAATAGTTGGCGGTTACGCTTAACTCTACTTTTATGATACTGTCTTCCACATCGATATCGGCGCTGGGGTATTTTGCGTAGATTTCGTCCTGTTCGCGTTCAAGCAATGCGGGCGTAATTTCGTACCAGTTGCGCAGGTATGGAAATACAGGCGCGGTAGTGCCTGTGTCTGTCGCTTCCGTTTCTGTACGACCGTTTGTGTTAATGTATTCCTGTACTTCGTTTGCCGGTATTCCCGTAAAATAGAAGTCCGCCGACATTTTTCTGATTTTCCTGAATCCCTGTATCCACAGGAAAACAACAAAGCCAATGAACATAAGCAGCAACAAAACAGACAGACCGGGGTGCGACTCCCAAAACTTTTCTTCTGCAAAGCAGAGAAAATCATAAACGCCGTGCAACACAATCGGAACGCAAATGCTGCGTGTCAGGTATTTTGTCTGATATTCGGGCAAAAATTTTGCATACGAAAAATAGTAACCCATTGCCACGCCAAACAATGCGTGAGCGGGAACGGCGGTCAATGCCCGCACAAGCGCCACGCCCGCGCCATATTGCATCACATACATTATATTTTCCAATGTGGCAAAACCCAGAGAAACAAACACTGCATAAATAATCCCGTCAAACCGCTCTCTGAAATTCCGGTTTTTCCATATCAGCAGATACAGAAACAGAAATTTGAAACATTCTTCGGGAATTGCCGCACTGAAAAACGCCGTTACAAAAGAATCGAGAAAATGATTGCCTGTATTCGGTTCCGTATTCATAATTAGATTGAGCAATGTGATTGCCACAACAATGCACAGCACTGATAAGGTGCCCAAACCAAATGCTTTGAGTAACAACGGCAACGGCTCCTGCTCGTATTTATCTCGCTTGTAGATATAGAGCAGAATTAGCGCCGAAGGCAAAACCGAAAGCATGAGAAGAAAGGGTATCATATCATTTTACGGATTTAAGTGCAATGAGTTGATACATCTTTTTGATTACGCCAACGCCGCCCGTTTCGTTTTTGAATTTCAGGTATTTTTCGCCAGATTTATCAATTTTGGTTTCCACAACGGCATCGTTTATGTCACCCAAATCTTCCAAATCGGGATTAACCAGATAGACGCGAATTTCTTTGTCGGTTGGGTAATTGTCGGAATAAACCAACTGAAACGCCACCGGCTCGCTATCAATCTTTTTGTCGGTTTCGACAAAAAACGAAAGCACGCCGTTCTCTACATTTTTTTTTGTGTTGGGGAATTGCGGTTTTATTTGCTTTTCTTCATCAACATAGAGTTTCGGGAACTTTTGAAACCAAAACCGCGTATCTTTTTTGAACAAAGCACAAAGAAAATTCCTTTGCCGCACAGCAAAGGCAATCAGCAACAGCAATGCCGTAACAATCCATAGCAGAATGACGATAATTTTTACTTGAAAGTTGGCTTTTTTGAGGTCAAGATTTTTGTAATAATCCTCTTTAAACCGAGTGTAATAATTAGAACTTGCAGTGTCAATTTGCTCTTGTTTCTTTGTATTAATTTGATTTTCAATCCAAACGGAATTATAAACCATTTTCAGAGAATCAGCAACATTTGTATAAATACTGCTGTCGGCAGCGATAGAATGTTTTTTACAATAATCCTCAACAAACTTGTTGCGATTGACAGTGTCGTTGATTAGAACACTGTCAGTTTTCAGTTTGTTGCGTAGATTGTTTGCCTCTGTGTCAAACTCACTTGCTGCGGCTTGTTTCCTTGCTTTTGCAATCGAATCATTGGGCGATACGCAAGAAAAAACAATCTTATGCAACGCTTTTACATCTTCCGTATTCTTTACTTTATGGTAGGAATATGAAAAACACAACGAAATCACAAGCCCCACAAGAAATAGCAGGGAAAAGACCTGTTTTTTGTCTAAAAAATTTAGTATTTTGCCCATTACGTTGCTATTTTCCGGTGTAATATTCTTGTTCTCTGACCCGATTCCGTACCGCTTTTCTGTATTCGTCGAAAAGTTTTTTTTTTCAGGCGGGTAGGGATTCTGTCCTTTTTCCTCGTCGTAATATTTAAGGTTGAAATATTCTTCGGGTATCAAATCATCGCCCACTTCCACATCTACTTTTGTGTAACGCAGAGGATTGGAGCAGTGATACATTGTGAGGCGAAAACGCGGGTCAATATTTACCAAGCCCGAAATTGCACCTTTGGGGTGCAACCTTGCAAAAGTGCGGTTTGTGCCATCGTCGGTACCCGAAAAAGTGTCCATACTGCCGGGATGGCGATGCCACAATCCGAGCAAACTTAATTCCTGTTCATACTTTTTCGACTCGTTTTGAGCCACGTAATTCACAAACTGCTCGTCATATTCAAAATAGGCGTATTGGAATGTGGAACGCCAGCCCGGAGGCAGCACTTCCATTACAATCCATATACCATTATCAAGTATGTGCCCCAGCAAGATACCGCCTGTTTCGAGCGGGTCTTTCTTAAAAGTTTCGGTCATTATGGCGTTATACGCTTCGTCCGAAAATATGATACATTGACAATCTGGATTCATAATTTTCTTATTTTTAGTTGATTAAATACCTCCATGTTCATTGAATTTCTCTTTTGGCAGATCGCCTGTCCAAACCAGTTCAAAAGCCATCAACCATTTTACTGCCCACGCAATCACGGAAGCCGCAGAAGTTACTTCTTTCCCCGTTTTTATATTGCCTGCTTCGGCAGTGCAGAGGTAAAGCTGGCTGTTGCTGTCGCGCAACAAATGGGTAGGAGTCCAGCCCAAACCATTGATTACTTCCTGAATATCAGGATCAACGAGGTAGATTCTTACCGAACTGCCCATTACTTGCTGTGGGTGGTTGTTGTTATAAACCGCCATAATATTCCACACCGTATCGCCCATTACGCCGATATGCAACTCGCCAATCCACGCCAAACGCCCGTCGTCTAACTTGTCGAGCGTGAAATAGGGAAAAGCGTGCGCCATTGCCGCTTTTTCGGCTTGCAATAAAGCAGGGTCTTTTTCGTACCACTGATTTACCGCCAGTTTACCGGCAGGAATGGCAATGCCGCCACCCTTGTCGGTTCCTTTGGTTACACTGCCTTCGGGACTGATAGGAATTTTCTTACCTTCCAACAGTTTCTTTTTTAACTCTTCGCGTTTTCGTTTCAACGCTTCGTCATCGGCAAATTTGCCCGCCGGAATGAAAATGACTTTACTCATCTGATTGAAATTTAATTTGTTATATATTTATTTTTGATTTTGAAATTATTGCGGTGCCTGTTGTTCTTCATAATATCTGTTTCGTTCATAATAATACTCATCACTGAAACCCAAAAATAGCCCAATGCTGCAAAAAAGCAATATTGCCGACATTATTATTGATAATATTGCCAGCGTTTTTGTTCTATTTTTTAGCGTTACGGCTACTCATCATTCAGGGGATTCCGGCTTTCGCCGGAATGACGGCTGTTTGTTGTTTCATTTACCATTTTTCTATTTACGATTTACTTTATAAACTTTATAACTTTTCGTTCTTCACTTATCCTTGTTCCTTCCTTTAAGCTTCCTTTAAGCTCGCTATATGCTTTTTTTCTATAAGCTCCTTTCTTCGGAAACAGTATTTCCGGGCAGGTCGGAAGCTGTGATTAGTATTCTGTCGCCGTCAAGACTGTCGTTGTTTTGCACGGCGGTATATATCCAAAGGTTGCCTGCGCCGCGCACCGCATAGCCTTCTTCTACAAGCGAACCGTCGGCATTGCTGATTTTTACATGTACCGATTTCACTGCAAAGTCATCGGATACAATAATGCGTATCACGTCGCCGGCTGCGCCCGCGTATGCCGACAAATCGACCGTATCAATGTCGGGAGCATTGAAAAAGTCGGCTACCGCTATGTTATAGGCTGTTATTCCCTTTTTCTTTTTCGCCTGTTCGGCATAAAGGTCTTTTGTTTCTGCCGCTTCAATCGCAATTTTTGCATAAATGACAGCCTGCTGAAAACGTCCCCTGTTTGCTTTCTGTTTTTCCGACACTGTTTTAGGTTGTTCGGGGATTTTTGATACTATGGTTTTACCATCCACTTGACGAAATACTAACAAATCGCCGATTTTTCCGCTTAACCCGTAGGTTATTACATTGTTTTTTGATTTTGCCATAATTTTTTATGTTTTAATGTTAAAAATGATATAAGACAGATATAAAAGTTACAAGTTGCCTGAAATTGACAACTTCGCATGTTTCAATAATTTGAATTGATAAATGCAGGATTTTGGAATATCGGCAATAAAAAATTTTGCAGAATTTCCGCTGTTTGAGTTTGAAATATGTATGTTATTTGAAAAAAAATTTTTATAACGCGCGCGCGTTATTTTTTTAAAGGTATAGGTCTGGCAACTGTGTGTTAACAAAATATCAGAAACCGCCAAATATCCGGCAGCTTTTTTATCAACAGTTTCGCAAGTATTTACATACGTTTTAGCCATGTTTTATTTAACCTCTTTTTTGTAAACAGTGTTACAAAGGTATAAAATAATTTTTGTATCAAGCAAATTTTTTTGAAAAAAAGTTAACGGTAAGTTCAATCAGTAAATTCAACAGTTATTCCATATTAATATTATTTCCTAATTTGCACCGTCATTCCGGCGAAAGTCGGAATCCCCCGAATGATGAGATTGTGGATCATGTCCGCAATGACGGACAAAGATTTATTTACTATTTTCATATTTACCATTGAATTACTAAGCTATCTTTTTTTCATTCTATCGGGCAAAACATGTTTTGCCCCTACATTATTAATTATTCATTGTTAATTGTTAATTAATTTCTAATTTTGTCGTATTAATAAATAAATTTTTATAAAACAAATCTTGAAATTAAAATGCTTGTAAAAGACAGAGAAATAGAAAAATATATTGCCGGGCATACTTCAGCCGAAGACGGACTGCTACGCGAAATTTATCGCAAAACCAATCTCAGCGTGATACAGGCGCGAATGATTTCCGGACACGTTCAGGGAAAAATTCTTGAATTTTTAAGTAAAATGATTAAGCCGAAATACATTCTTGAGATAGGAACCTTCACCGGATATTCGGCAATTTGTCTGGCAAAAGGCTTGCAGGCAGACGGCGAATTACACAGTATCGACATAAACGATGAAATTTTGGAAACGGCAAGGCTTATGATTGCAAAATCGCAGTACGCCGACAGAATTCACCTTCACGTCGGAGATGCGCAAAATGTTATTCCCGAATTAAATAAAAAATTTGATATTGTTTTCATCGATGGCGACAAGCGTAATTATGCCGATAACTACAAGGCTGTATTTGACATGGTAAATATCGGCGGATTTATTTTTGCAGACAATGTTTTGTGGGATGGAAAAGTTGTTGAACAGGTAAAGCCAAACGACAGGCAAACCATCGGCATTATTGAATTTAATGATTTGGTACAGAATGATATGCGAGTCGAAAACGTTTTATTTAACGTGCGCGATGGAATGATGATTGTAAGAAAATTAAAAAACTGATTATGCTTATTAAATTCCACATGCATTATATTACGAAATTCGGCGAAAACCTGTTTATAAAAATCAATAATCAGGAATTTGCAATGCGTTACGAAGATTCTGACCGGTGGAATGTCGAAATATCCGAAACTCGAAAATCAATATTGAAATATTTTTATCTGATAAAAGACAGCGAAGGAAACGAAATCATCTCCGAATGGAGAAAAAATCATACGGTAAAATTAAATACCACAGCCGAAGCTTACGATATATATGATGTCTGGTATGGAATAAACAGCAGTCAACCGTTTTATTCGACAGCATTTACAGATATAATAAACAGGCGAAACAGCAAAAGGCGCGATTTGAATATCTATGAAAAAACTTTGGAGTTTAAGGTCAATGTTCCGCAGATTTCAAAAGAAAATTCATTGGCAGTTGTCGGAAGCAACGATATTTTAGGCAACTGGACAAAGCCGGTAAAAATGCAGGACGACGAATTTCCGCTTTGGAAAATCAAATTAAATGCGGAAAAAATACAGCTTCCGTTTGAATTTAAATTCGTAATTATCGACAGTAAAACCGGTAGAATTATTGAATGGGAAGAAGATCGGAATCGGTATTTTTTTACAAACGGCTTTTTGAACGGCGAGCATAAAATTTACACATTCGAAACTTCGCTGGGCAGTCGTAATAACTGGCGCGGTTCGGGTACGGCAATTCCTGTTTTTTCGCTGCGCACGGAAAACAGTTTCGGCATCGGCGATTTTTGCGATTTAAAAATGTTTGTTGACTGGCTGAAAAAAACCGGTCAGGTTTTATTGCAGATATTGCCTGTAAACGACTGTTGCGCATTTTTTGACTGTCGCGACAGTTCTCCGTACAGTTCGATTTCGATGTATGCCTTGCATCCTGTTTATATTAATTTGCAGGAAATGGGGAAATTACCGGCTGAAAAACAGTCAAAATACGAAAAAATTAAAATTCGGCTTAACAGGTCGAAAACTGTTGAATACACAAAAGTGATAAAAGCAAAATGGCGATTTTTTAAGGAAATTTTCAATAGGGATGGAAACAGTTGCCTGCAGTCTGCTTCATATAAGGTGTTTTTTGCTGACAACAGTTTTTGGCTGCGTCCTTACGCAATTTTCTGTACTTTGCGCGACAGGTTTAAAACTCCGTATTTTGATTCATGGAAAGATTTTGAGAATTTCAAAAAAACAGATGCAGGCAAATTTGAAAAAGAACATCAAAAATCTGTTCTATTCTATTATTTTTTGCAGTATCATGCACATAGGCAAATGAAATCGGCAAGCAAACATGCGCGAAAAAACGGAATCATCTTAAAAGGCGATATTCCTATCGGAATTGCGCGCAACAGCGTTGAAACATGGAAAAATCCGGAATATTTCAATCTCGAAAGTCAGGCGGGAGCGCCGCCCGATGCATTTTCGACAAAGGGACAGAATTGGGAATTTCCGACATATAACTGGAATAAAATTCACGATGACAATTATCAGTGGTGGAAACTGCGATTGAAAAAAATGGCTGAATATTTTGATGCGTACAGAATTGATCATGTGCTTGGTTTTTTCAGAATCTGGGAAATTCCGCTTCACTCGCTGCAGGGATTTTTGGGGCGCTTCAGTCCTGCGCTTCCATATTCGATTCAAGAACTTGAACAGAACAAATTGCCGATAAGTCCGAATTACTTAAAACCGCGTTTTCGTTACGGATTCATTAACAAAACTTTCGGCAAGCAGGCAAATTATGTAATTCAAACATTTTTCGACAAAACAGATGGCAATATTCTTTATTTCAAATCCGGTTTTGACACGCAACGTAAGATTAGCGATTTTTTTAAGCTCAAATGCGATGAACAGTCGGAAAGCCTGAAATCAGCGCTCTTTTCGTTAATAAACGATGTGCTTTTTGTTGAAGATGAATATAAAAAAAATCATTTCCATCCGCGAATCGCGGCACAGCTATCGGAAGCATACAAAGAACTTGACGGCAATCAAAAGCAAATATTCAACAGCATTTACGATGAGTTTTATTATCGCCGCAATAATGAATTATGGAAATCGGGAGCAATGAAAAAACTTCCTGCGCTGATTCAAGCTACAAACATGCTTGCATGCTGCGAAGATCTTGGGATGATACCCGACTGCGTTCCTGAAGTTATAAATGATTTGCAAATTATCAGCCTCGAAATTCAGCGAATGCCGAAAGGCAAAAATATTGATTTTGAAAACACTGCGGCATATCCTTATCATTCGGTATGCACAACGTCAACACACGACACATCTGCCTTGCGCGGCTGGTGGAAAGAAAATCGCAGAAAAACGCAGCAGTACTGCAGTCAAGTATTGCACTTGCATGATGTTCCCACAACCTGCACAGGAATTATTGCAGAAAATATTTTGACGAAACATCTCGAATCGCCATCTTTGCTTGCTGTTTTTCCGCTTCAGGACTGGCTGGCTATTGATGAAAATATTCGCAGAAAAAACGAAGATGAAGAACGCATTAACATTCCTGCAAATCGCAGCGATTGCTGGCAATACAGGATGCACATCTCTATCGAAAAATTATTGAACGAAGATGAATTTAATGCAAAAGTCAAAAAGCTTGCAAATCGGAATCAAAATAAGTTCAGACGATATTAATCTTGTCATTTTCAAATAAATGAACAGCAGCTGCAAATATAAAACAATACGTGATTCTTCAAAAGGAATTTACAGGGAAAAAGGCAGCAAATTCATGGCGTTTGCCTGCCATGTTTCCGACGAAGCCGAAATAAAATCTATTATTGCGCAGATAAAAAAAGAATATTTCGATGCGCGTCATCACTGTTATGCTTACCGTTTGGGAGCTGCAGGCGAAATTTTTCGCGCAAACGACGGCGGCGAGCCTTCGGGAACGGCTGGACGTCCTGTTTACGGACAAATACTTTCATTTGATATAACCAACGTTCTCATTGTTGTGGTGAGATATTTCGGCGGAATAAAACTCGGAACTTCGGGACTTATAAACGCTTATAAAACGGCAGCTGCCGATGCCATCAAAAATTCGATAATAATAGAAAAAACCGAACAGCAGGTTATTGAATTTCGTTTTTGCTACAGCGCGATGAATGACATAATGAAACTTGTGAAAGACGAGAAAATCGAAATAATAGAGCAGCTTGCGGAACTTGACTGCTGCATGAAAGTGAAAATCGACAAAAACAAAATTACACCGATACTCGAAAAACTGTCGAAAATAGAATCGGTAGTTATTCAAAACCAGTTTCATTAACAACTAATGTATCAGCGTTTTATTAATTTTAAAATGAGCTGTTCGCAGCTTCAAGTTATAAATGCAACCTTAGTACATGACAAAAATTTGATGTATACTTAGAATTATTTGAATATCAACAAAATATGCTTTGTTTTTATTTGGAAATGACCTTGAAAATTCGTATCTTTACGACTGGTTTCCAA
>JAISDB010000041.1 GCA_031265155.1 Prevotellaceae bacterium
CAAACAATATATATGTTTCTAAAAATTAGACCGTAAAGATATGCAAATAAAAAATATCATTTTATACAAAAATCCTGAACAGGTAAGAGTTCTTTCTTTTGAATTAGGGAAAGTAAACATTATTACCGGCGAATCAAAATCAGGAAAGACGGCATTGATTGACATTGTTGATTACTGTTTAGGAAGTACACACTGCAAAATTGCTGACGGGGTCATCAGAGATACAGTTCATTGGTTTGCCGTAACAGTAGTATTTAATGATAACGAAGAATATGTTATCGCACGTCTAAACCCAAATGTAAAGAATGTAAGTAGCGTTACAGAGATTTATATTGAAAAAGCCGGACAGGAAGCATATCCAAAGTTTGAATCTATTCAGAATAACAGCAATATAGAAGGCTTAAAAAAGTTCCTTTCAATTAAATTAGGAATATCAGAAAATTTACAAATTGCAGAGGGAAACACTCGTGATTCATTAGAAGTAAATTTCAAACATGCTCGATTGTATAATTTTCAACCTCAAACATTAATTGCTCAACGCGATTATTTATTTTATAATCAGACAGAACCATTTGTTCCACAAGCTATAAAAGACAGTCTTCCATATTTTTTAGGGGCAATAAAGGAAGATGGACTACAAATAGAGCAGGAAATAACCAGAAAGAAACGAGATTTATATAGGCTTGTGCGGGAAAAGAATGAATCCGAAAAAATAAAATCAGATGGCATAAGCAAAGCATTTGCATTAATAGAAGAAGCGAAACAAATCGGAATTCTAAATAAACAGATTGTGGTTGAAACTGTTAGCGATGCAATTAAAACACTTGACAGTATTAAAGATTGGGAATACAGAGATTCAATCAATGAAGTAAGAGGCGAAAATTCGGTATTAAAGGAACTCCTGAATAAACGCAATGATTTTAAAGTAGAATTAGGGAAATTAGAAGATATAATTTCTGCAACGGAAGATTTTATCAAAAGTAATTTTTCCTATTCCGAAGAAATAGAACAGCAAAAGATACGGCTTGAAACGATTAACTTGTTCCAAGAAAACAATACGCCTAATAATAAATGTCCACTATGTGATAATGTATTAGAATCCGAAATACCTGCTATTTCTGCAATCAATGAATCATTGCGGAAACTAAATCAAAATCTCGAAGAAACTTTAAGAGAAAAACCTCGTCTAAATGAGTATTTACAAGGTTTAAAAGGCAATAAAGAAAAATTGAAAGAGGAAATTATAAAAGCTGAGAATGGAATATCAGCACTATACGAAGAACAAGAAAAGGCGCGAAGATTAAGGGATTTAAATTTGAGGAGAGGTAAAGTAATTGGCAGAATAAGTTTATTTTTAGAGAGCTTGGATTTATCCGAAGACAAGACATTAGATAAGAAAATAGATAGATTGCGTTCTGAAATTGATGATTTATTGAAACAGGTTGATAAAGAATCCAAAGAGGATAAAATGGCTGCAATCATTAACAAAATCAACTTGCAGATGAGTAGTTGGGTAAAAAGCCTTGATGTTGAGCATGAAGACGCTTTAATCCGGTTTGATATTTCAAAACTTACATTGATTGCAGATTCAATGTCTTCGGAAAAATCAATTCCGTTATATCAAATGGGAAGTGGTGCGAATTGGGTTAGTTATCATTTATTAATACATTTTGCTTTACATCAATATTTTATCCAAGCAAATCGTCCCATTCCGCATTTTTTGATGATAGACCAACCAACACAAGTATATTTCCCCCCGGAAAAAGACACAAATAACGATGGAATCATTTTAGAAAGTTCTGACGAAATTGCAGTAAAGAAGATATTTGATTTTATTATTGATACAACTAAAAAGTTAGATTTTAAATTTCAGGTCATAATCACAGATCATGCTTATTTAAGAACAGAAAAATTCAAACAATGTGTTCGGGAAGTGTGGAGAAATGGAACGAAATTGATACCTTTTGAATGGTTATCGGATAATAATGAATGAATTAGTTTGTAAATTTGAGATAAAACAAGACAATATATGACCAATATAGATTTAATAGACTTATTACACGACCTTTGCTCTCAACCCCACGAGCAGCAATGGTTGGAGTTCAAATCAAATGGCACTGACCATGAACAAATAGGCGAATATATCAGCGCCATGAGTAATGGCGCTACATTGGCAAACAAACCTTTCGGGTATTTAGTTTGGGGAGTGGAAAACGGTACGCATACAGTAAAAGGGACAACTTTTACATTCGTTAATGCCAAACATGGCAATCAGGATTTGGAATTGTGGTTGAGGACTTACCTTGAACCTAAAATCAATTTCGAGATTTTTGAGTTTGATTATGAAGGAAAACATATTACCTTTTTACGGATTCCTCCTGCAAAGAGCGAACCGACTAATTTTCAACGAAAATCATTTGTTCGTGTAGGCAGCCATAAAACCGAATTGCGCAAATACTCCGATTGGATGCGTATTATCTACAATTCTCAGGAAGATTGGAGTGCCAAAATTGTTGACAAAGCAAGTATTGCCGATTTAGACCAACAAGCATTGAAAGTCGCTCGTGAAAAATTCAAAGAGAAAAACCGTAATGCTGCTTATACCAATCAAATAGACACATGG
>JAISDB010000089.1 GCA_031265155.1 Prevotellaceae bacterium
GGAACATTGAGTTTTCGCCAGTTAGCTCCTGTAGCGATAATAATCGACGGAGCCGTATATCTCTCGCCGGTCGAAGTCCATATCACCTTTTTGTTATCTTCGTCGGTAATTTTATCTACACGACGGTGTTCCAGCAAATCAATTGAATATTGCCGGGCATGAGCTTTCAGCTGTTCCGCGAGTTGTGTTCCTGTGATATACGGAACCGAAATCAGGTTTTCGATGCCGACAGTATCATTCACCTGCCCGCCTGTCCTTTCGGCTATCACGGCAACTTTCAGACCTTTACGCGCCGAATAAATTGCAGAAGAAGTTCCGGCAGGTCCGCCGCCGATAACAAGCACATCGTATGCCTTTATTTCAGCCGTACTTGCCTGAATTTCGGAGCCATACTGAGCATTCAGTTTTTCGAGCAGTTCGCCGAAACTTGATTTGCCGACATGCAGCAATTGTTCATCGGCAAAAACAGACGGTACGGCTTGAATATTCAAGGCGTCAGCCTCTTCCTGATATAATGCCCCGTCAACCATCTCGTGCGTAATATTGTCGTTTAACAAAGCCATCAGATTCAGCGACTGAACAACGTCGGGACAGTTTGTGCAGCTAAGCGAGACATAAGTCCTGAGATTAATCCTGCCTTTCAGGGCTTTTACGCGGTTTACCAAAACCTCGTCGGGGATGTTTTTTCCCTGTCCGTCGCTGTTAAGTATTGCCAGAATCAGCGAAGAAAATTCGTGCCCATTCGGGATTCCGCGAAATTTGATTCCTGTATTCTTATCATTCTTCAGCAGCGAGAACGCCAGCTGTGTTCCTTCGCTTACCCTGCATGTAATATTCCCGGAACTTGCTGATACATCGTTCAGAAAATCTACAAATTCATTCTTATATTCGTGCGATTCGGGTACTGTTGCATCCAGCGAATATTTCGCCTGCAGTTTGGAGAAAATGCTTTGCAGCTGTTGTTTTATTTCATTGTCTAACATAATTGTAATAAAAATAAAAGAGAACGCAGATGGTGCGAAAAGAATTGCTTTGTTTTTTTAACATGTTGAATAGGTGATAAGTCTGTGTTATCTGCGTTCTCACGAATAATTTTATATTTTTCCTACAAGGTCGATACTTGGTTTAAGCGTAGCATCGCCTTTTTTCCATTTTGCAGGGCAAACTTCGTCGGGATGCTCATCTACAAATTTTGCGGCTTCCGTTTTTCTCAACAGCTCTGCCGCATTGCGACCTATGCTGTTGTCGTGTATCTCTGCAATTTTAATTTTTCCCTGCGGATTAACTAAAAACGTACCGCGATACGCCAGTCCCTCTTCTTCGATAAGAATTCCCAAAGCGCGACTTAATGCGCCCGTATGGTCGGCAAGCATCGGATATTTGATTTTGCGTATTGTTGCCGAAGCATCGTGCCATGCCTTGTGAACAAAATGAGAATCGGTGCTTACCGAATAAATTTCAACATTCAATTTTTGAAATTCGGGATACAAATCTGCCAAATCTTCAAGTTCGGTCGGACATACAAAAGTGAAATCTGCCGGATAGAAAAAGAAAATCGACCATTTTCCCAATACATCCTTATTTGTTACGGTTTTGAAATTTCCGTTTTGATATGCCTGCAATTTAAATTCAGGCAACTGTGAGTTAATAATATTTTCCATAATTTTACTTTATAATTTTGTTTCTGAAATTTTTTGCAAAATTATTTTGTTTTTTGATATAAATCAAACTGATATTTTTTATCTTTGCATAAATAAAATCTATAAATATGACAATACAGCAATTAGAATACATTGTGGCAGTCGATAATTTCAGGCATTTTGCAAAGGCTGCAGAAGGTTGTTGCGTTACTCAGCCTACATTGAGCATGATGATTCAGAAACTGGAAAAAGAGTTGAATGTAAAACTTTTCGACAGGACAAAGCATCCCGTAGAACCGACATTCACAGGCGAGCAGGTGATTGCACAGGCTCGCATTTCGCTTAAACACCTGCAGCAGATAAAGGAAATTGTCGAAAACGAACAGAACATTGTAAAAGGTAAATTTAAACTTGGTATAATTCCTACTGTTGCAACTTACCTGATACCCGAACTTCTTCATCAGCATCTTGCGGCAAACAGCGATATCGAACTTGTATTAAAAGAATGTACCACCGAAAATATTATAAAGGAAATACTGAACGGAACTCTGGACGGCGGAACGCTTGCCGGACCGCTTAATCATCCCGAACTTGTAGAATATCCGGTATATTACGAAAAATTTTACGCTTATGTATCGCCTCTCGATGCGGCTTACAAAAAACGAAAAATTGATTTGAACAAAATTGATATAAATAACGTATGGCTGCTCGAAAATGAGCATTGTTTACGCGGACAGATAGAACATTTGTGCACGCGCAAGCACAAATCGGCATCGAAAAAAACGCCAATACGATACGAATCGGGAAGTATAGAAACCCTTATAAATGTTGTTGATTGTAATCCGGGCATGACGATTATTCCCGAAATGCATGCAATGGCGTTAAGCGAAGACCGGCAGGACAATTTGCGCGAGTTTGACAACCTCACGGCTGTTCGCGAAGTGTGCATGGTAGTCAGTAAGGAATACGTACGAAAAACCATGCTTAAAATTATTCTGGATGTTATTCGCAATTCGGTTCCTGAATCGATGCAAAATCCCGAACTCAAACAGTATGTTGTTCCGATATAAAGTATTAGACATTTTTTATATAGTCGTTCCTTAATAAGTATATTTTTCAGATAAAAAAGATGTTTTTTCCGTCATTGCAGACTTGCCCTGCAATCCCATCATTCGGAGGATTCCGGCTTTCGCCGGAATGACGGCTGTCTGTTTCTTCTACCAACAATTTGTCCTTTCGGAACAATCATTGCCCAAGGCTATTGCGGTTGTTTTGTTATTGAAATTAAGTAATAAAAAGGCTGTCCCGCTTTTGAAACAGGACAGCCGCACTCTTAATTCGTTTGTAAACCCGACAGGTTATCTTTACAAACTTTCTAACTTCATTCTTTCACAAATACGGAAAGTGCCTGGGCATAGTTTGTCCCATCGGTAAGGCTTTGCACTGTGCCGTTTTTCCATAGCGTGGCTATTGCTTTACCGCTTGCGTTAGACTCACGTCCCGCCACATATACATTGCCGCCCGATACATAAACGGAAGGTGCATTAGCATCGTTTGTTCCATCAGTAAGTCTTTGCGCCGCGCCATTTTTCCATAGCATGGCTACCCATTTACCGCCGGCGTTATGCTCGCTTCCCGCCACATATACATCGTTGCCCGCTACGTAAACGGAAGCTGCTTCAGCATAGTTTGTACCATCGGTAAGTCTTTGCGCCGTGCCGTTTTTCCATAGCGTGACTACCGGTATATCGCCGGCGTTAGACTCGTATCCCGCCGCATATACATCGCTGCCCGCTACGTAAACGGAATAGGCATAAGCATAGTTTGTTCCATCGGAAAGGCTTTGCACTGTGCCGTTTTTCCACAGTGTGGCTAACCAGTTACCGCTTGCGTTCGTCTCGCTTCCCGCCACATACACATCGCTTCCCGCTACGTAAACAGAATTTGCATGAGCATAGTTTGTTCCATCGGTAAGTCTTTGCGCCGCGCCGTTTTTCCATAGCGTGGCTACCGGTTTACCGCCGGCGTTATACTCGAATCCCGCCACATATACATCGCTTCCCGCTACGTAAACGGAATTTGCCTGAGCATAGTTTGTTCCATCGGTAAGTCTTTGCACTGTGCCGTTTTTCCATAGCGTGGCTACATCGTAACCGCCTGCGTTAGACTCGAATCCCGCCACATACACATCGCTGCCTGCTACGTAAACGGACTGTGCATAAGCCCTGTTTGTGCCATCGGAAAGCGATTGCGCCGTGCCGTTTTTCCATAGCGTGGCTACTGCGTTACCGCTTGCGTTCGTCTCGCTTCCCGCCACATATACATCTACCGGAACCTCTACAGGCGCGGGGTCGTTGTCTTTGCTGCACGAGGTGCAGACCATTGCGGCAAATGCTGCCACAAGCAGCATGTTTGCCATGAATTTAATTTTTGTTGTCATCTTTCTTATTTTTTAGTTAAAAATTTTTATATTAATTTTTTTTTCGTCATTGCGAGCGAAGCGAAGCAATCCATAAAGAGTTTTATCTGTATTTTTCCGGATTGCTTCGGCGTTCCGCCTCGCAATGACGTTTCTTTTTTCGTTTGTAAACCTAATAGATTTTTGATACCTGTCAGGTTTTGCCTCTCTTTCTACCAGCGTTTTATCCAGTACAGGACATTTCAATTGACAATTATTTGTCTTGCTTAATATGTTTTGTCTTCTTTTCATTTTATCGGGCGAAAACGTTTCGCCCCTACATTATTAATTGTTAATTGTCAATTTTACTGCCTTGTCCGTCATTGCGGACTTTACCCGCAATCTCATCATTCATGGGATTCCGATTTTCGCTGGAATGACGGGTACTTTTTTTAAACCTAACAGGTTTTAAAAACCTGTTAGGTTTTGCCCTATTT
>JAISDB010000146.1 GCA_031265155.1 Prevotellaceae bacterium
CTGCGTTTTATTTCTGTTTTGATTAATGACAGTTCGCGTGTTGTCTGTCCTGCTATTGCCGTGTTTTCTTCGGCGCGACGAATGAGATAGGGCAAAACTTTTTTTACCGGAGCATAAGGAATATATTTTGTTACATTGTAGCCTTCGTGAGCATATTATACGAAAGGTTATCGCTCATTCCGTATAACTGTGCAAAAAATATTCGACTGTCATTGCGGGCAAGGCTGTATTCGTCAATAAGATTTGCCAGCACTGTGTTGCTTTCCTCGTTGTGAGTTCCCGAAAACAATTCAAACCTGTCGATATGTTCGATAACGTAGCGCAATCCGTTATTGTAATTTTCGTCGGTTGCCTGCTTTGTTGCACAAATAGGATCGGGATAACCAAGATGTTTTGCGCGCTCGCGTTCTTTTTCCATGTATGCTCCGCGAACAAACTTCATTCCTACGATATAATTATTTTTGACGGCATCGTCGTAAAGTCTTTCGAGATAAGGCAACCGGTCGTGCCGATACATTTGAAGCGTTGTGAAAACTATTGCACGCTTTTTATTAAATTTACGCATCATTTCTTCGGTCAGTTCATCTATTGAATCCTGAAAACAGTAGTCTTCGGCATCAACCAGAATGCGCACATTGCTGTCAAAGGCGCGTTGACATAATTTTTCAAATCTTTGCCTGTAATCGTCATACTGCTTTTGCTCTTCGCCGTTAAGTTCTGTTTTTGCCGATGCTTTTTCCAAAACCTTATCAACAGTAAGCGCAGTAGGCTTGAAAACGGTATATGCAACATTATCGTTATCTTTTGCATATTCTATCGAACATATAAATTCGTCAAAAGTCTGTTGAATATCTTCGGCGCTTTCACCGCTTTCCGCCGAATAATCGAATATTGAAAGTATGTTATATTTCATGAGCTGCTGTGCCAGAGGCGTACATTTTTTCAGCGTTTCGCCTCCTACGAACTGCTTGTAAATTGTCGGCTTCAGCAGCCAGCCAACAGGAAGTTTGAGTTTGCCTGTAATGTAAACAAAAATTTTGCCAAGTTTAACAACCGGAGGATATTTTATTGCGTTAAAAAGAAATTTTGCGCGGCGTAAATCCGCACCGGTTTTTGCTTCAAAAGCAATTTGTGTATTTGTAAAGTCTATCATATCTGTTTTTTGAGGTTTTATATAAATCTGTTTTTATTATCCGAAATATTCAAAGTCAATTTCTTTTGCATCATCAAACTCCGTAATCTTTCCTTTGTCGCATTTATATACCTGAGCAGGATATTTTTTCAGCAATGGATGATTATGAGTTGCCATTATTATTGTAATTCCAAGTTTGCTGTTTAAGTCGAAAAGGATTTCCATTATTTTGTCCGACGTTTCCGGATCAAGATTTCCTGTTGGTTCGTCGGCAAGCAAAAGCGCAGGATTATTAAGCAGTGCGCGAGCTATGGCTATACGCTGCTGTTCGCCTCCGGAAAGCTGATGCGGCATTTTCAGTATTTTATCTTTTAATTCAACGCTGTCAAGAACTTCATTGATGCGTTCCTTAATTTTTTTCCTGTCTTTCCAGTCGGTTGCACGCAATACAAAAGCAAGATTTTCAAAAACATTTCTATCTGTCAGTAATTTAAAGTCTTGAAAAACAACTCCGAGTTTACGTCTTAACAAATGAACAGACTTTGACTTCATGGTTTTCAAGTCAAATCCTGCAACCTGTGCTGCAGCAGCTTTGGTCACCGAAATCTCGCCGTTTATTGCGCGTATCAAACTCGTTTTTCCGCTTCCTACCCGTCCAATGATATAAACAAAATCGCCCGAATTAATTTTCAAATTCACACCGTCCAAAACAGGATTGCCATCGTGAGATATATCCACACTGTCAAAGTTTATGATAATCTTATCTTCCATAAATTTATTTACCGTTATGAGGAAGCAAAGGTAATAAAATTTTAAAATAAATTTACACGCTTATTAAAAAAATTGAATATTATGTTTAGATTTGCAAAATAAAACAGTGAATACGTTTGTAACTTTAAGTTTAAATCGTTATGAAATGGGATGTTGCAATAAAAGATTTTAAAAAATATTTGCGGCTTGAATTATCGCTTTCGGTAAATACCATAGACGCTTATATGCGCGATGTCGAAAAAATCAGAGTTTTTGCTCATGAAAAAAACTTGAATATCAGCGATATTGAAGAATATCACATTCAGGAATTTCTTGCCGGTTTATATGATAATAATTTAGACCGCAGAACGCAACAGCGGATTTTGAGCGGCATAAAAAGTTTTTTTTCATTTCTTGAACTGGAAAACGAGCTGCAAAGCAATCCTGCCGAACTTATAGAAACTCCAAAAACAGAACGAAAATTACCTGATTTTTTGACTGTTGATGAGATTGACAGAATAATTTCGAGCATAGATTTAAGCGAACCGCTTGGACACAGAAACGCTGCAATTGTTGAAATTCTTTACAGTTGCGGCTTGCGTGTTTCCGAAGCTGTCAACTTGAGGATGTCAAGCCTGTATTTTGTCGATGAATTTATACGTATTATAGGCAAAGGCAACAAGGAAAGGCTTGTGCCGATAGGCGGAAAAGCAATTAAATCGCTGAAGTTATATCTTAATATGCGAAAACTGATGTTTGTAAACAGAAAAGCCGAAGATATTGTTTTTCTCAATCGTAGCGGAAATAAATTGACTCGCGTTGCAATTTTCAATCTTGTAAAAAAGTATGTAAAAAAAGCAGGAATTGAGAAAAGCATAAGTCCGCACACCATTAGACATTCGTTTGCAACTCATCTCATTGAAAACGGCGCCGACCTCAGAGCGGTACAGCAAATGCTTGGACATGAATCAATACTGACAACCGAAATATATACTCACCTCGACCGTACCTTTATAAGAAATGCAATTCTTATGCATCATCCGAGAGCGAAGAAATAACTATCGGAATGTCAATATTTATATAATCCCTTCAAATACCAGCGTCGTTGCGCCCTGCAACCAGATGTTAACAAACGAATCCTTTTGCGCCTTATCCGTATCGAATGATATTTTCAGTTCACCGCCTTTGGTTTGAATGTCATAACTTGTAATGTTGCTTTGCAGTTTATCAAAAGCCGCTATTGCCGATGCCGTTGCTCCTGTGCCGCAGGCAAGCGTTTCATCTTCGACTCCGCGCTCGAATGTTGCAAGCTTTAATTTGTTGCTGCCGCATATTTCAACAAAATTTACGTTTGCGCCTTCGGGAAAAAGCGGACTGTGTCTCCATTTTTTACCTTCCGCAATTACATCCACATTATTAATATTATCTGTAAAAATCACGCAATGAGGAACTCCCGTATTGATAAAATAATATCCATCGCCTCGTACGTGATGATTGACATCTGTTATTTTGACTTTTATGTCAAGAATATTTTCGTTTTCGGATAAAACCACGCCCGAATGCTTGCCTGCTCCGCTTGCAAAAACCGTTTCGTTTTTGAAGATACCGAGTTTGTGAGCAAAGGCAACAATGCATCTCGAACCGTTTCCACACATCGTTGCGGCGCTTCCGTCCGAATTGAAAAACTGCATTTTAAAGTCCGCATCATCGCAATTTTCGACAAGCATCAATCCGTCGGCACCAATGCCAAAATGACGATTACACAAAAATGAAATATATTCGGATTTTAAATCGAACATTTTTTGTCGATTATCTATTAAAATAAAATCGTTTCCCAGCGCCTGATATTTGCAAAATTTCATACTTTTAATTTTATATATAAATAAAGACGCAAAATTAACTATTTTTAAAATATAAAACAGTTATCTTTATAATTATTTCACATTTTTTGTGGCGATAATATCAATATTGTTACGAAATTTGCAAAAACAAAGTCAGGTAATATAAAAACTATAATTAAGTATGAAAAAAATCGTATTTATAGCAGCATTGGTTGCTGCTTTGGTTGGAGTTTCTGCATCGGTGATTACTTCAACACTGGTAAACAACAAAACAGAAAGTATTAAATATGTAAATGCTCAGGCGCCGAAAGTGCAATGGGCAAATTTGAGCGAAACAGGTCAGCCTGTTGATTTTACGTATGCCGCAGAACAAACGATACATGCGGTAGTTCATGTAAAAACTGTTTATAAAACTTTAGAAAATCGCCAGCAGCGAAGCGGATCTCTGCTGGATTTCTTCTTTTTTGGCGACCCGTTTGAAAGAGATGATTACAATTACAACCAGCCGCAACAGCCGCGCGAAAGTCGCGGGTCGGGTTCAGGCGTAATTATTTCTCCTGATGGATATATCGTTACAAATAATCATGTAATCGAAAGAGCCAATGAAGTGGAAATTACCATGAATGATAAAAAAACTTACACGGCAAAGGTGGTCGGTACCGATCCGTCAACCGATGTTGCCTTGCTTAAAGTAGATGCAACCGACTTGCCATACCTTCCTTTCGGCAATTCGGATGATGTAAAAATCGGCGAATGGGTTTTGGCTGTGGGCAATCCTTTCAATTTAACATCAACGGTAACTGCCGGGATAGTAAGCGCAAAAGCGCGTAATTTAGGTTCTATTTCCAATTCTAATACAATGAACATTCAATCGTTCATACAGACCGATGCGGCAGTAAACGTGGGAAACAGCGGTGGAGCGCTGGTAAATACTCGTGGCGAACTGATAGGAATAAATTCGGCAATAGCATCAACAACAGGAATGTTTGCAGGGTATTCCTTTGCCGTACCTTCGCAAATAGCGAAAAAAGTTGTTGACGACTTAAAAGAATACGGAGTAGTTCAACGCGCAATGCTTGGAATACAAATGATTGACTTGACTTCCGAATCGGCAAAGCAGTATGATATTCCGACAAATGAATTTAAAGGAGTAATCATAGATAAAGTTATGAACGAAAGCGCCGCCGAAATTGCCGGTCTCCGGAAAAACGATATTATTACTCATATCAATGATGTAGAAATCAACAGCGGAAATGACGTACAGGAACATATAGCACGCTATAAGCCAAACGATAAAATAAAAGTAACAGTAATTCGTGATGGAAAAGTGAAACATTTTGATGTTACTTTACGTAATAAGAACGGTTCGGTAAGTTTTGTAAAGTCAAACGATGAGCTTTTTGGTTCGCTGGGAGCAACTTTGGAAGAATTGAACGTTACGGATTTAAGAAAATTAATGCTGCGAAACGGAATACGGGTAAAGTCATTGACAAGGGATGGCAAATTTAAATATGCTGGAATACGCGAAGGATTTATTATTGAAAAAGTAAACAGCGTGCGGGTAAGTTCTATTGACGACTTGAAAGAAGTACTCAGCAATGCATCGGGCGGAGTTTTGATTGAAGGAATTTATCCAAATGGAACACGTGTTTATTATGCAATAGGAATGGATTAAACATATTACACATAATACGATACAATGTTTTTGAGGGTAAGTTTCGCATCTTGCCCTCAAATTGCTTAAAATAAAGTTTAATATCAAAATATCAAATTAATATAACAAAGAAGAAAATAAAAAATTATAAATGAGACAGTTAAAAATCACAAAATCAATCACAAATCGCGAAAGTGCATCTCTTGATAAATATCTGCAGGAAATAGGACGCGAAGACCTTATCACAGTTGAACAGGAAGTTGAGCTTGCCCAGCGAATTCGTAAAGGAGATCAGGATGCACTGGAGCAACTTACAAAAGCAAATTTACGCTTTGTCGTTTCGGTTGCAAAACAATATCAAAATCAGGGATTAAGCCTTCCCGACCTCATTAACGAAGGTAATTTGGGATTAATAAAGGCAGCCGAAAAATTTGATGAAACACGCGGTTTCAAGTTCATTTCATACGCCGTTTGGTGGATACGGCAATCAATATTGCAAGCTCTGGCGGAACAGTCGCGTATTGTGCGCTTGCCGTTAAATCAGGTAGGTTCGCTGAATAAAATAAATAAGGCGCTTGCAAAATTTGAACAGGAAAACGAACGAAATCCATCAACAGAAGAATTGGCAGAACTTCTTGACATACCTACGGATAAGGTTTCGGATACAATGCGGGTGTCGGGACGCCATGTATCTGTTGATGCTCCTTTTGTTGACGGCGAAGACAACAGTCTTTTGGATGTGCTTGTGAACAACGATTCTCCGAATGCGGATATCGGGCTGATAAAAGAATCGCTTACAAACGAAATTGACCGTGCGCTTTCGACTCTGACCGAACGTGAACGCGATATTATAAAATATTTCTTTGGAATAGGAACTCCCGAACTGACACTCGAAGAAATTGGCGATAAATTTGACCTCACGCGCGAACGTGTACGGCAAATCAAAGAAAAGGCAATCAGACGCCTGCGTCAAAGTTCACGCAGCAAATTACTGAAGCCTTATTTGGGATAAGCAGAATAAATACGGTTGAACATAAAAACGAAACAGGAAGTTCGCAGGCATGAATTTGCGAACTTCCTGTTTTTATAGACAGTTAATCATTATTTAGTCGCTTCTTAAAAAGCGGACGATGTCCGAAACTAACCATATAAACTTTTTTACTCTCATTCTTATTTTCCTTATAAAGTGCAAATCTAAGATGATGACATTTCTAATTTACCATTTTCATACTTACCATTGTCGATTTATGAAATCTTTGAATTTTGAAATTCTTAAATGGTTAAATTATTACATTAATTTTAAGGCTGTTAGATATTAATGTAAACCGAATGTAATACAACATTAAAATTATTGTAAACAAACTGTAATCTTCATGTAACAGGACGGCTATACTTTTGTGCAATAAAGTAAAAATTAAAAATGCAAAGAATTAAGGTAAGATTATTAGTGTTTTTTTCGACTTTTTGTTTAAGCGGTCTGTTCCTTTTTGCAAACGGTGCTTCCGTAAAGATTGCAGGTTATGTGAGAGATGCCAACACTTCGGAAGCAATTTCGGGCGCAACGGTTTCGGTTAAGGGAACAGACAAAAACGTCATAACTGACACGCTGGGATATTACAACATAAAAGATTTGGGAAGCGGAAAATACACATTAATATTCAGCTGTATGTCATACAAAACCGTTGAAATTGAATATGAACCGAAAGGCGATACGGCAAATGTTGATGTTTTGATGGAAAGTGATATACAGTCAATAAGTCAATCGACAGTGAAAGGGCGCATGCGCGGCAACACCGAAAGCGGCATGATTTCTACTATAAAAACCAATTCTCAGGTAACAAGCGGCGTATCGTCGGCACAAATATCAAAAAGTTCGGACAAAACAGCATCCGAAGTAGTACGTCGAATATCCGGAATAACTGTTCTCGACGAAAGATTTATAATTGTAAGAGGACTTTCGCAGCGATACAATAACGTATGGCTGAACGGGCTGTCGGTTCCGGGAACAGAAACCGACAGCAGGGCTTTTCCTTTCGACTTAATTCCAAGCAGTCAGATAGATAATTTGCTTGTTTACAAATCGCCATCGCCAGAAATACCCGGTGATTTTTCGGGCGGTTTTGTGAAAATTACATCCAGAGGAGCGCCTGCCGAAAACATTATGGAAATAAGCTATGGTTTTGGATTTAATGCTAATGCTCAATTCAATGATTTCTATACTAATCCGGGAAGCAACACCGATTTTCTGGGCTTTGACCTGAACAAACGGGCATTATCAAAAAACTTTCCCGGACATTTGGACGCAACAGTCGATAATTCGCAAATTTCCGAATTGACAAAAACAGGCTTCGACAACGACTGGCGCATAAAAAACATTAAACCGCTACCCGACCAGCGACTGTCGCTGACATTTGCCCGCCGCATCAAAATACTAAACGGTCAAACTCTCGGAAATATTACCGCTTTCACTTACAGCAATACATTTAAAACGGCAAAAAACATGAAAAACGCTCGATACGGAATATATTCGGGCGCGGCTGACAGGTCTGTTATTCTTGATGATTATATCGGCAATCAGTTTTCAAATGATGCGCGTCTTGGACTTATGCACAACTGGTCGTTAAGGGTAAATGAGTCGAATATCATCGAGTTTAAGAATCTGCTAAACATTCTTGGAAGCAATCGCTTAACCGAACGCACGGGAATTAAGGATATGAGCAGCATGTATTATCGCGAGCAGACAGAAATACGGTATTCTTCGCGCTTGACGTACAGCGGTCAGTTTTCGGGAAATCACAATTTGTCTGATAATCAAACTATGACATGGGATGTCGGATATTCCTACGCAAACAGAAGCGAACCCGACAGGCGTATAGTCAGCAATCAGGCGGGAATAGGAAGCATGGAAGATATTCCTTCGGTAACAACAGTAAATGACAACATAAGCCGCTATTTTCAGGATTTGTACGACCATAATGTTTCGGCTGCCGTAAACTATAAAAAAACATTCGAAAAAATATCGTTCGCTCCGACTCTGAAAGCAGGTTTTTACGGCGAATACAGCAACCGAAACTATTCGGCTCGTGAATTTATATATCGCTACGACAATTTAAGTTACGAAGAAAGACAAACATATCTGAAACTGCCTTTTCAGGAAATGATGAAAGACGAATATTTGGGAGCGGATAAGGTGTATATTGACGAAATTACGCGAAAAACAAACAATTATTCTGCTAATGTGTGGCTCGGCGCTGCCTATTTTGCTCTGGAAATTCCTCTGAATAAATTTAATATTTATTCGGGCGTCAGGTTCGAAAGCCGTCATGCAGAATTTACCCGCGACCGTTCGGATGCTGCCGACATAATACTGATTATGCACAAAACAGTTAAAGACATGTACGTACTTCCATCCGTCAACATGACATATAAATTCACAGAAAAGCATCAGCTAAGAGCAGCATACGGACGGTCGATAAATCGTCCCGAACTGCGCGAGCTTTCACCTGCTATTTATTTTGATTTCGACTTGTTCAACGAAATAGGCGGAAACGAAAATCTGAAAACAGCTGTTATTGATAATTTCGATTTGCGATATGAATTTTATCCTTACTTCGGAGAAACTGTAAGTTTGGGCATATTTTATAAACATTTCAGGAATCCCATCGAATGGAATTTTATTGATATGGGCGGTTCGCTTCGCTACAATTATGAAAATGCCGATAAAGCCGAAAGCTGGGGCATAGAACTGGATGTACGTAAAAATTTGGATTTTATGCGATTGCCCGATTTTTCACTGCTTCTGAATATTGCCTTAATAAAAAGTAAGGTTCATTTCAAGCCGGGCGAAATCGTGTCCGAACCCGACCGCGAAATGCAGGGGCAGTCTCCTTACGTGATAAATGCAGGCTTGTATTATCAATCCGAGAAGTCGGGCATAAATCTTTCGCTGCTCTATAATCTTATAGGAAAACGAATTATCGGTTTGGGAAAATCAAACAGTTCCGACCATAATGTTAATTCCTTAATTCCAAATTCATACGAAATGCCGCGAAATATTCTTGACTTTACAGTAAGCAAAAACATAGGAAAAAAAATTGAAATACGCTGCGCTGTACGGGATATTCTTTCTGAAGATGTAATATTCAAGCAGTTTCCCGTATTTGAAAAAAACGGCATGTATCACAAACGGGAGCAAATAATTCGGCAATACAGTCCGGGACAGTCGGTTTCACTGAGTATATTATTGAAAATAAATTAACATTTTAATGATTAAAAAATAAAAAAATGAAAAACATGAAATTAACAAGCATTATGCTTTTATTATGCGCTGCATTGTTCAGTGCTGGCTGCGGAAGCAGCAACGATGATCCGGTGCCTCCTCCTGCAGGCGAAACGTTTGATCTGGGAGATGGCTCTCTTGCGTTTGAAATAAAAACAAACACAACCCTGAAATATCCAAACACTTACAATTTGAAGGGTTTTGTTTACGTTATCGACGGAGTAACTTTAACTGTTGAACCCGGCGTTGTCATCAAAGGCGACAAGTCTTCTAAAGGAACTTTGATTATTGAGCGCGGAGGTAAGATAATGGCACAAGGCACAAAGGAACGCCCGATTGTTTTCACATCCGCGCAAATGCCCGGCTCACGCAAGCCCGGCGACTGGGGCGGTCTTATAATTCTGGGAAAAGCGCCTAACAATATGAGCGAACAGACCATCGAAGGCGGAGTACGCTCAAATCACGGTGGAACTGCTGCCGGCGATAATTCTGGAGTATTGAGTTATGTACGCGTGGAATTTGCAGGAATAGAATATTCAACCGATAATGAAATCAACGGTATTACTTTCGGTTCGGTAGGTTCGGGTACAAAATTGGATCATATTCAGGTTTCTTACAGCGGCGACGATTCTTTCGAATGGTTTGGCGGAACTGTCAATGCTAAATATCTGGTGGCATTTCGCGGCTGGGATGATGATTTTGATACCGACAACGGCTTCAGCGGAAAAGTACAGTTTGCTCTTGCAGTGCGCTATCCCAGGACAGCAGACAAGTCGGCGTCCAACGGCTTTGAATCCGACAACAATGCAACCGCTTCTACTGCCGAACCATACACAGGCGCCGTATTTGCCAACGTAAGCATGTTTGGACCGGTTGAAAATCCATCTGCATACAGCAACAGTCAGGTTACGGATGGAAGTTCTGTTGATGCCCGTTTTCAGGCAGGTCTTCATTTGCGGCGCAACACGCAGTTAAGCATATTCAATTCGCTTATCGCAGCATTTCCAGTAGGTTTGATTATCGAAAACGACAAAGGATCTGCTACGCAAACATGGGCTACCGAAGGCAAACTCAACGTTACCAACTGTATAATTGCAGGTTCCGTGCAAAATTTTCAGGACAGGCAATACTGGGCAGGCGGTTCTCAATTCGATCCGGCTTCCGATGCCGGAGCTTTTGCGGACGCTTATTTTAATCGCACAGGCGGCGGTAACCGCTCGTTTGCTGCAATTTCCGACCTGAAATTATCAGGAAATCCGCTGAGCCTTGCAAATCCTGTTGTTTTTCCAAATTCCGACAGCCCTTTAGCTTCGGGGTACGACTGGACAAACTCCAAAGTATCATCTGGATTTGATAAGGTTAATTACATTGGAGCATTCGGACCTTCGGAAACGGCGACCAATAACTGGACTACAGGCTGGTGCAACTTCGACCCGCAAAATACTGCATATTAAAATATACCTTTCAAGTATCAGTATTAAATACATTCTGTCGAATAAAGGACAGAGAACAGAAGAAACAAATATTGTATGTTTCTTCTGTTTTATTTTACATGCATAACTCTTTGTTTATCCGTTTGGGTGTAAGTTGAGGTTTTTATACTACCTTTGCACTTACAAATTGATGGAAAATAAAGTAAATGCAAATTATAGATGGTAAAAAAATTGCAAGCGAGATAAAACTCGAAATTGCAAATGAAGTAAAAGAAATTATAGCCAAAGGACATCGCGCTCCGTGTCTGGCTGCAATACTTGTGGGCAACGATCCTGCAAGTGAAACCTATGTAAACAGTAAAGAAAAAGACTGTTACGAAGCAGGATTTACATCAAAAATATATAGACTTAGCGAGCAGATTACAGAAAGCGAGCTTATTGAAAAAATCAAAGAAATAAATGCCAACGACAATATCGACGGGTTGATTGTACAGCTTCCGCTGCCCGGCCACATATCCGAAAACAATATTTTGCTTGCCATAGATTACAGGAAAGATGTTGACGGTTTTCATCCGCAAAATGTAGGCAGACTAATGTTGGGATTGCCGACTTATGTATCGGCTACTCCCGATGGAATTGCCGAACTTTTGGCAAGATATGATATCGAAACATCAGGAAAAAACTGTGTAGTTATCGGACGCAGTAATATTGTAGGGCGTCCTGTTGCAAACCTTTTGTCCCGGCGCACAACGCCGGGCGATTGTACGGTAACGATTTGTCACAGTCACACAAAAAATATTAAAGAAATATGCGCTAATGCAGATATAATCATTGCCGCACTCGGCGTTGCCGAATTTCTGCAAGCCGATATGGTAAAAGATGGCGCTGTGGTTATTGATGTGGGTACTACTCGCATAAAAACAGAAAGTGGAAAATATCGACTTGTTGGCGATGTAAACTTCAGTGAGGTTGCTCCCAAATGCAGTTATATAACACCTGTTCCCGGTGGCGTTGGACCAATGACTCGCATATCTTTACTGAAAAATACGTTGAAAGCGGCAAAAAAAGAAATTTATAAACAGTCAAATTGATTTCTACTTATATTTTTATTGCTCTCATTATTTGCTGTTTTTCCTGTAATTGATTCTTTTTAATACCATGACGTAGTCCTGCCCGTTTTCTTTCACGATTTCAAAGCCGAGTTCCCTGTACATTTTGACGGCATAATTCCGTTTATCCACGCTCAGCGAAATTTGTTTATATTTTTTAAACGCCGAATCAATCAGGCGATGCATTAACTCTCGCCCTATTCCCTGCTTTTGATATGGCTTGAAAACCGCGATGGCTAACTCGGGCGTTTCGGAATCAATGTGACCGAAACCTTCAGGCTCGCCGTCCGAAATGCGCATCCACGCGCCGCCGACTGTTTTTCCATTCAATTCGGCGAACAGACAAAAGTCATCCGGTTTTTTCCCGAAATCACGGATAGCGCTGTCTATTTCGGGCTTTTTGATAATGTCGCGGGGAAGCGGTTCCGAGTCTTCGGGCTGGAAAATGGCTTCGTAAAGCAAATCTTCCAAAAGAGGAAAGTCCTCCTGACGGAAAAGTCGATGATGTACACTCGCAATCCACC
>JAISDB010000198.1 GCA_031265155.1 Prevotellaceae bacterium
TTTATGGAATTTCCGAATACAATAATCGGAAATATACGCTATACGCAAAACGGTATGCTTGTCATATCAGACAATACCGGAATACGCATAATAGATATAAAGACAAAACGCATTTTAACTTTCGACTACAGCAATGGATATTCGGCAGGCGAGCCGGGCTGGAATACCATGTGCGAAGATTACGATGGTAATATATGGATGGGAACGCAAAGCCCTAATGTATTAAAGTTTAACCCGTCGAAACTAATGCGGCGTAATGATACGCCCCTGCTTTATATCACATCGGCACAATACTCGGCAAACAACGTCGATATGACAGAATTTCAAGATGGCGCTTCGTTGAAACACAGTCAGCGTAACTTTCATTTTTCGTACATAGGGCTTTGCTATTCCGACCCGCACAGCGTGCGCTATCGCTACCGCCTTACAGGCTTTCAGGATGAATGGTCGCAGCCAACCGCCGCACGTGATGTTACGTTCAACAATCTTTCGCCGGGTAATTATGAATTTCAAGTTGTTGCCGATACAGGTTCTTCCGATTTGGAAACGGTTGTCATTACAAAAACATTTACCATTTTACCTGCATTTTGGCAAACCCTGTGGTTTTACACATTATGCATTTTGTTATTTATCTTGATAACAGGATTTGTTTTGTACAGTTATATGAATGAAAAGAACAGGAAAAAAATAGCCGCTCTTGAACGGCAAAAACAGCTGAACAATTTACAGATACAGTCGATACGTTTACGTTCTATTCCTCACTTTAACGCCAATGTGCTTGCAGGAATCGAATATTACATTATGAACTTTTCGAAAGAAGAAGCCAATCGTTATCTTTCAATGTATTCATCGTTCACCAGTATCACGCTCAACGATGTTGACCGTCATGCGCGCACGCTCGAACAGGAAATACAATATATTGAACTGTATTTGAACCTCGAAAAAATGCGTTTCGGCGATAATTTTGAGTTTAATATAGAGATGGATAACGATGTTGACAGGAAAATAATGCTGCCTAATATGATTTTGCATACGCACTGCGAAAACGCAATCAAACACGGACTTCGCGCCAAAAAAGACAAAGGACTTTTGAACGTACGGATATTGTCGCTGCACAATACCGGCGAAATTATTATTATAATAGAAGATAACGGAATAGGACGCGAAGATGCAAAACTCCTGCAAACACAAGGCAACCGGCAGGGACTGAACATCCTGTCGCAGCAAATACAGCTGTATAATCAGATGAACGATAAAAAAATCACACAGCGCATTATCGACCTGCACGACAGCGATAACCGTTCGCTCGGCACACGCATGGAGATTATCGTCCCGAAGGAATTTAATTACGATTGACAGTTCCGTTACCTGCCATTGACGGTTAATAAAATCCTTGAATCATTAAACCTTGAAACTGCATTTGACAGTCCGGTCAAAGCATCTTTGACAACTCGGTCAAATGGTCTTTGACTGTTCGGTCAAAGCATCTTTGATAACCCTGTCAAAGGTTCTTTGACTGTTTGAGCAAATCATTACTGCTGCACGGTCAAAATTGTATCAAATGCAGCCGCGCGAAGCCAGTGATAAATAAATATGTTACAAACATAGGCGGACTCCTATGTTTGGGTTGCAACTAAGATGAATTGTAAATTATAATGAAAATTATTACTTTTGCCGATATATAAAAATGGCTTTGAAAAAGATTGAATTAAAATCGCATTTTGGGAACATAAAGCCCGAAGCAGGCTGTGACGAAGCAGGGCGAGGCTGTTTGGCAGGTCCCGTATTTGCTGCTGCCGTAATTTTACCCGACAGTTTCGAACATCCCTTGCTTAACGACTCCAAGCAGCTTGGCGAAAAACAGCGAAAGGCGCTTCGCATCATCATCGAAAACGAAGCAATAGCATGGTCTGTTGCAAGTGTTGATAATGAAGAAATTGACAAAATAAATATTCTTAACGCTTCTATTCTTGCCATGCACAAAGCCTTATCGGGTCTTAAAGTACAGCCTGAATTTATAATTGTTGACGGAAATCGCTTCAAGCCTTATAAAAATACAGCTCATAAAACTGTCGTAAAAGGAGATGCCAAATACAAAAGCATAGCGGCAGCTTCGATTTTGGCAAAAACCCACAGAGATGAATTTATGGAAAACATTGCAAAACAGTATCCTCAATACGACTGGCAGCAAAATAAAGGCTATCCTGTAAAAAGGCATCGTGCTGCAATTATGGAATACGGCGTAACGCCGTTTCATCGATTATCATACAAACTGACCGATACTCAAATGAAAATAGAATTTATGACAAAAGGATAACTGTTATTTTTTACCAGAAATCTGCGCTTGCTGTTATTCTCAGCTGTACGCGACATCGCATCCGGTCATTAATCATATTTTTTTTTAATTTTGCATTTTCATACAAAACGAATGAACAAGCGTACTGTAAAAATATTGAAATATCTGTTTTTTCTTGCTTTGGCGATAACATTGATGTATATTGCTTTCAAATCCGTTGATTTCGACAAGTTTATCAGCGGATTACGCAGCGTAGATTATGGGCTTGTAGCCATATCGGTAATTATAGGCATTGCAGGATATGTTTTTCGCGTTTTGCGATGGAAAATTCTTATTGATTCGCTCGGATACGGCGTTTCGATAAAAAACGTTTACAATGCAACCATGATAGGTTATCTGGCAAATTTTACAATACCTCGCATAGGCGAAATAATACGCTGTTCGGTGCTGAAAAAAACCGACAGGATAGATTTTGAAAAAACGCTTGGAACAGTCATAGTCGAACGCTGTTACGATTTGATTTTTTTGCTTTTCTTTCTGGTTTTTGTCGTTGTAATACGATTTAAAGTGTTTGGAGCGTTTATTTCCGAAAAAATATATCAGCCTTTAATCGAACGAATATCAGCAATGCCGATATTGCTGATTATAACCGCCACTGTTATTGCTGCCGCAATTGCATTTTTTATATTTTACATTCGTAAGCGCACAGGTAAAATAATAAGCGGCTTAATATCAGGACTTAAAACCGGAATAACAATGAAAAATCGAAAAAAATTTCTTCTATATACAATTTTAATATATCTTTGCTACTGGTTTACCGGCTTTCTGGTGCTGAAAGCCACGCCGACAACATCATCATTAAACGCAATGGATGCATTATTTTTATTTGTTGTTGGAGCTTTCGGATGGGTCATTCCCGCACAGGGCGGGTTTGGTTCGTATCATATTCTGGTAGCTTTGGGATTAGGAGTTTATGGAGTTTCTTACGAAGATGGAATAATAGTTGCGACAATCGCTCATGAGTCGCAGGTGATATTTATGATATTGCTTGGGGTTGTGTCGTTGGTTGCTTTTATTGGATTTAGAAAAAAAGGCACGTACAAAAGTTTAACAAAATAAGTAAATTATGGCAGAACAGACAGTTATAAAAAACGAACTTGAACGTATTCAATCGCGTATTCACAAAAATGATATTGGCAGTTTGGAAAAAAAATTGGCTTACTGGCGCTTTAAATCTCTTAAAATCGTCTTTATTTTTGGGAATTATGATATTCTTGACAGAAAACGCATTGAATATCTTGCACAGGTTGCAGATTTCGGCAACAGATTTGTAATAGGCTTGCGTTCCGACGACACGGTAAAAGGATTGGGAATAGAACTTGCGCATGATGAATATACGCGGGCTACAGTTTTGGCGTCTTTACGGTTTGTAAGCCGCGTTGAAATTATCGACGATGTTTCGCCGCTTGAGTTTATAAAAATTCTTAAGCCGCATGTCCTTGTCGATTCAAAAGCCGATGCCAAACAGGCAGCCTGCTACGAAACCATAATCGCAAACGGAGGAAAGGTTGAACTGATAGACTGAAAACTGTTAAAACAACCGGACAGTATGGCAAAAGTTAAAAAGGCATTTTTTTGTAAAAATTGCGGACACGAATCCGCTAAATGGCTGGGCTGCTGTCCGTCATGCGGTGAATGGAATACTTTTGTCGAAGAAATTGTTTCAAAACCGGCCACATCGGCATTGGGAATAAACAATTCAAATTCAAAGGCTCTTTTAATTAACGATATTGATATTTCGCATGAATCGCGCCTTAATCTGAATTCGGTGGAAATAAACAGAATTCTGGGAGGCGGACTTGTTTGCGGTTCCATGATTCTTGTAGGCGGAGAGCCGGGTATAGGAAAATCGACGTTAAGCCTGCAAATAGCGCTGAAATGTCCTGATATTAAAACGCTTTACGTTTCGGGCGAAGAAAGCGCCCAGCAGATAAAAATCCGCGCTGCAAGGCTTGGCTCAAATGATGCTCAATGCTATATTTTAAGCGAAACCTTACTCGAAACAATCATAATGCAAGCCAAAGAGCTGAAGCCTGATATTCTTGTAATCGACTCTATTCAAACGCTTTATACCGAACGCATCGATTCGTCGGCAGGAAGTATTTCGCAAATTCGCGATTGCGCCATGCAACTGCTTAAATTTGCAAAGGAAACCAATACGCCTGTTTTTGTTATCGGGCATATTACCAAAGACGGAACCATTGCAGGTCCTAAAGTTTTGGAACACATAGTGGATGTTGTACTGCAATTTGAAGGCGACAGCAATCATGCATACCGTATTTTGCGTGCAACAAAAAACCGGTTTGGCTCAACTGCCGAAATAGGAATTTTTGAAATGCAAAACACCGGTTTGCGCGAAATTGAAAATCCTTCCGAAATTCTTATCTCGCAGCATAACGATTTGTCATTTAGCGGTGTAGCCATTGCAGCGACAATGGACGGCGTCCGTCCGTTATTTATAGAAACACAGTCGCTTGTAAGTACTGCCGCTTATGGCGTTCCGCAGCGCTCAACAACAGGAATCGACGTTCGACGGTTAAACATGCTGCTTGCCGTACTCGAAAAGCGCGCAGGATTTCGTCTTGCCATGAAAGATGTTTTTTTCAATATCACAGGAGGTTTGCGCATTTCCGACACTGCTGCAGATATGGCGATTATAAGTTCCGTGCTGTCGTCAAATTTTGATGTTCCGATACCGGTAAGCAGCTGCTTTTGCGCCGAAGTCGGACTTACCGGCGAATTGCGTCCTGTTTCACATATCAATCAGCGAATTGGAGAAGCCGCCCGTTTGAATTTCAAAAAAATATTCATTTCAAGATACAGCAAGCTCGAAGACAAGCCGCCTGTAAATATTGAAGTAATTTCTGTTGCAAAAATCGAGGAACTGATGAAAATCCTTTTCGGAAAAAATTGATGCTGAGTAACCGGACAGAATGAAAAACACGACATGACGAACATTAATAAAAATTAAACAGTAAATCGACTTAAAGCAGGGAAAATTTTCAGCATAATTGCGTTATTCATAACCGAATTGGCTTTCGGGCAAGCTGATTTTTACGTTCAACTGGCGGATTCGGCTTTGACTTTGACAAAACAGCAGGTTTTGTATGATCCTTCGTATTTTAATATTTCATATCCCAATGGCGATATTCCATCCGGTAAAGGAGTATGTACGGATGTTGTAGTTCGCGCATACAGAAAACTCGGAATTGATTTGCAAAAAGAAATTCATGAAGATATGATCGCAAATTTTAATGAATATCCTAAAAACTGGGGATTATCACGTACAGATAAAAACATTGATCACAGGCGCGTTCCAAATTTAATGACTTTTTTTGCCAGACATGGCGTCATAAAGAAAAATTCGCAAATATCATCCGATTATGAAGCGGGAGATATTGTTTGCTGGGATTTGGGTAAAGGAACTGCGCATATTGGAATCGTTTCAAATAAACTGTCGGCTGATGAAAAAAGAAAACTTATAATACACAATATTGGAGCAGGGCAGGTTATGGAAGACTGTTTGTTTAAATTTAAAATTATCGGACATTATTCTTATAAAAAGTGATAATATTAAAATTTATTGATTTGGCAATTAAATAAACAGCAGTAAATTAAACATCTTTTCAAAACCTTTCGCTCGGCGCGGTCAGTAGACTGTGCCGAGCGAAGGATTGGTTTTATAAAGAGTCATAAAAGTAATTTATATGGCAATTCATTGAAAATATATATTCCCGTAGTTGGCAGAAATTGTAACTTCGGATTTCGGATTTTCGGATTTTCCGATATTGCCGACAAGGCTATTTTTTGCATCTGACAAAACCACATTGTTCAGTTTGATTTTTCCCGATCTGATACTTCCGTACTTGCCTGCAGAAATATTTGCTTTGGCATTATGCTGTTCGGTTAATCCGAGCCTGATACTTGAATATGCTCCGTTGTCTATCGTGATTTTTGAAAAATCATTAGCAATATCGGTTATTGTCAAATTGCCGTATCCGAATCGATTTGCTGTAAAACTGCCGTTCAGCCTGTCGATGGCAATAGTGGTATAATTTGTTGCTATTGTAAATTCGTTTACTGTTTTTACTGTAAACTTATCGTATTGAGAATCGGCTTTAATTGAAGCGATTTCTTCAAACTGCAATTTTGTATAACGGCTTTTTAACAGCAAATCCTTGCACTTGCCCAATATTATTTTACCATAGGCGATGTCAATATCAGCCTGATTTATGCTCGTTGCATTTAAATCGCCATACTTTATGGCAAGGTTTAACTTATCGCATTTTTCAAACTTTACATCTCCGTATTTTGCATCAAGCTTTGCATTTTCGAGGATATTTGCCTTTACATTTCCGTACATAATTGCAATCGTCAATGGTTTTGGCGTATCGTTTAGCGTAAGGTTGCCGTATTTAAGATTAAAATCCATAGTGGCGCTGCGAGGAACCACAACTACATAATCTATTGAAATTCCGCAATTTGAACAGCTGATTTTTGGAAGGCTTGTTTTTGCAGAAACATGATTACTGTTTGATGTAAAATCTACATTTACGCCTTCGGCATATTCCTTTGCCGTTTCGGCATTTTTGCCTTCGCCTTTAATTTCTATTTTGAAAACAATCTTGCCCTCGTTGCCTTCAATAATATTTACGTTGCCATAAATATTTGATATTGAAAGCTGTGAATTTGCGCTCACATTAAACTCCCTGTTTATTTCGCGCCTGTATTCTTCCCTTTTTGCAAATAATATTATTGCCAAGAATACAAAAATTAATGTTAACAGTGTTTTTTTCATTTTAATATAATTTTATTTGATTAATACTTTCTATTTATTACACGCCAGCAGATTGTTTTGCAGGTTTTGCAGCGATTCGATTTTTCGTTTGTAAATCGAAACTATCAAGGCTGTTTTCCGCTCATTGTCAAGCATGTTTGGAATTTTATTTTCGTCGATTTCCATTAATTTAATATCTCCCAATATTTCATTGCGATACTGTTCGTCAATGTTTTGTAAAATATCTTTTACTGCATCAACCTTGTCATTCAGTTGCATTGCATAATACTGTTGCACTTCGGCAATATTAATGTCGGCTGATGTAATGTTGCAATCATCCGTTTTTTCGGGTTTGAAGACAAAAAATGCAATAACGGCAATCGCTGCCGCCGCATATTTCAAATACGGCTTCGACAGCATATATTTCGGTTTGCGTTTAGCCGAAAGTTTTGCCTCAAAGCGTTCTCGATGTCCGTTTTCGGGTTTGCAGTCATAAATGTCGTTTATGTGTTTCTGTATTTTTTTCTCAAGAGCTTTCATTTTATTGTGTTTGATTTTAATCCTTATTTATATTATTTTTCAAGTAATTGCGCAATTTCATCAATGCTCGCGAATATTGACTGCGCGCTGTTGCCTGCGATATTTTAAGCTGTCCGGATATTTCATCGAAATTCATGTTTTCAAAAAGCCGTAAAACCAGTATTGTTCTGTATCCCAACGCAAGCGAATCAATGGCTTGCCTTATGTTTTCGACTGTCGGCATGTTTTCGTCGAGACTTTCTTCATCAGTACAATCGGTAATATTTTCAATTTCTTCAAAGCCAAAGTATGATTTTCGTTTTCGCATTACATCTATTGCCGCATTTACGGCAATTCGCCGAAGAATTTTTCGCATTTGAGTTTCATCTTCGTTCATCAGCGATGTTCTGGTAAGCGCCTTCAGCATTGTATCCTGCATTATTTCTTCGGCTTCGCTGCCGTTGCCCAGAATTGCAAAAGCGCCCTGATATGTTATTTCCGCAAACATATCGTAAAATTGCATTTGCAAACGATAGTCGTTTTTCTTCAATCCTGTTAATATTTCTTTGTAACTGTTCATGTTCCTCGCTGTTCTCATACATATAACGCAATAAAATGTATTTTGATGCATCTGTTTTGATTTTTTTTCAAAATTTTACAGCAGCATACTTTTTACATCACCACCGAATTTCGTTTAAATAAAGAATATCTGCTGTTTCTTTGGTTGAGCAAAGCCGGTAACTTTAATGCCGCGTTCTTTCACCTTTTGCCTTACAAGTTCGCAAATATGCAGATTTTTCATTATCTTTTCCATAATCTTTTCGGAATTTTATAGAGCAGATATAAAAAAGAAGTTGCTTTAATAAAACAACTTCCTTATTCTTAAATACGGTCAATTCAAATATTTACCGTTTCAGCAATTCGGGCTTCACGACTTTTTCCCTTGCGCGCTGCTTGTATTTTATCAAGTCGTAAGCAACTGGCGTAGCAATGAATATTGATGAGAAAGTACCGAATATTATACCTACAGTCATGGCAAATGCAAAGCCGCGTATGACATCTCCGCCGAAGAAGAATATTACCAGAAGCACAAATACCGTTGAGGCGGATGTATTCAAAGTTCTGGCAAGAGTTGCATTTATTGCGTCGTTGATATTGTCTTTCAGCGGATGTTTGGGATACAGCCGGCGATATTCTCTGATACGGTCGAAGATAATCACCGTATCGTTGATTGAATATCCGATAATTGTCAGCATTGCTGCAATAAACGTTTGGTCGATTTCCATACCCCATGGGAAAATTCCTGCGCCAAACGAAAATACCGACATGGTAAACAGCGCATTTCCGGCAAGCGCCACAACGCCGCCAAATCCCCATTGCCATTGCGAAAAGCGAACTGCAATGTAGGCAAATATGAGGAAGAGTGAAATAATAACCGCCCAGATTGCTCTTCGCGTAATGTCGCTTGCTATTGTAGGACCTATTTTTTCAGAACTTATGATTCCGTTAGGATTGGTTTGCGTTGACACAAATTCATCAAAAGTTATATCAGAATCGACAAATAAGCCTTTCAGAGCATTATACAATGCTATTTCAACTTCGGAATCCGCATTTTCCGACTGATCGCCGTATTTGTGTTTTGTTGTAATTTTCATTTGGTTGGAATTGCCATACTGTTTTACTTCGGATGTTCCTTCAAGTTCACCCAGTAAAGCCTCGCGAACTTCATTTGATGTAACATTCCTGTCGAATTTGACGACATAGGTTCTTCCTCCCGTAAAATCAACTCCCTGGCTGAATCCTTTTGTAAACATTATTGCCAGTCCGGCAAGCAATACAATAGCAACAACTGTAAATACCTTTTTACGCGCTTCTATAAATTTGAATTTTGTATTTTTTAAAAAATGTAACGACCACGAAAATCCGAACTTGATGTTTTTACCTCGATTCAGCAGCCATTCAAAAATCAGTCGCGAAATAAATATTGATGTAAACAGCGATGTTACAATACCAATTATAAGCGTAGTTGCAAAACCTTTCACCGGACCTGTTCCATACGAAAGCAGTACTATACCTGCTATAAGCGTTGTCAACTGTCCATCGATAATTGCCGAATATGCATTTTTGTATCCATCGGCTATAGCCAGACGCAAAGCTTTCCCGGCGATATGTTCTTCCTTGATGCGTTCATAAATAATGATATTTGCATCTATCGCCATGCCAAGCGTCAACACTATACCGGCAATACCGGGCATTGTGAGTACTGCTCCGAATGACGCCAAAACTCCGAAAATAAGAAATACGTTTACTACCAGAGCTATGTTTGCCGCCAAGCCTGCCGTATTGTAGAAAAGCCACAGATAAATAAGAATTACCAGAAATGCCAGTATAAACGACAGCATTCCCGCATCGATTGATTCCTTGCCAAGCGTTGGTCCTACGACAGCTTCCTGAACTATATGGGCGGGAGCGGGCATTTTACCCGAACTCAAAACGTTTACCAAATCGTCGGCTTCCTGAGTAGTGAACTGCCCTGTAATCTGTGAAGACCCTCCTGTGATTTCCTGATTAACGTTGGGATATGAATAAACAAATCCATCAAGAACAACCGCTATCTCGCGACGTATGTTGTTTTTGGTAAGTTGCGCCCATGTTTTTGTGCCTTGATTGTTCATCGACATGCTTACGTAGGGAAACGAGCCTGTTGCCTGATTAAATTCTCTGCGCGCGTCAACTATGGCATCTCCCGCGAGAGGAGCTTCGTTGCCGTATCGTGGATTAAGTTTTATAGCTATCAGTTCATAATATACGCCTTCCGTTCCGAACGGCTTGCTTGTCCACACAAAACGCAGGTTGTTGGGTTTCATCATGCTTATTTGCGGAAGCGCCAGCATTTCCATTATTTTTGCCGTATCGCGATAATGTGCGCGACCTACGCAGGCTTTTTTATATCTTTCGTTGTTTCTGTCAACGTCGTAATTCAGGCTTAATATTGACAATAGCGGATACTGTTCCCTTAAATTTTGCTGTGCCTGTTCCGACATGCCTGTGCTGTCCTGACCGAGTTTGCTGAGCAGAGTATCGGTTTCGGACGGATTGTCGGCTGCTGCAAGTAAATCGCTGTTTTCGGCAACAGTGTCTGCGGCTGTTGAACTTGCCGAAGTTACGTCAGATGCAGACCGGTTTAATGCTTTTTCGGCATCCTGCAATTCTTTTATTCTTTTGTCGGAATCCACGATATACTGGCTAATGCCTTCGATTCGACAGTCGAATGTTTCCCAAAATTCGAGACTTGCCGTTCCCTGCAGGAGCTTGCGCACGCGTTCGGGTTCCTTTACGCCGGGTAATTCAACCAGAATTCTGCCGGAATTGCCTACCTTTTGAATATTCGGCGCAACAACTCCGAAGCGGTCGATACGGTTACGAAGCACGTTGAACGAACTGTTTATGGTACTTTCAACCTGAGCGGCTATGAATTTTATTACATCTTCGTTGGATGTGGAATGTGTTATGTCCTTTATTTTTCCATCGTATGAAACGAAAACAGACGCCATTGGCTTACCGGGTGCAATTTCTCTCCATGTTTCATCAAACAGCGTCAGGAAATCTCTTCCGCTATTGGTGTATTTTGTCATGGTTGTAGAAAGTATCTGCTGAAAATCAGGATCATTGCCATTGTTTACCAGCGCTTTTATCATATCGGCAACCGAAACTTCGAGCATGACATTCATACCGCCTTTAAGGTCAAGACCGAGAGCCAGCGCTTTTTCCTGACATTCTTTATAAGTGAATAACCCAAACGGATATACGTTATCTGCCGCTATTGAATCGAGATAAGCTGTTTGCTTGATTTCGTCGATTCTTGTTATTCCATTTTCATCCACAACTGTTGCAAATGCTTCTGCAGCGCTTTCAACGCGGCTTGTTACCAATGTAAACGATAATTGATACATACAAGCCAAAATCAAAAGAACAGTTATAAGTTTGATAGTTCCTTTACTTTGCATATTTTTTGATATTTAATATTTCACGTAACTTTTCACAATTGAGGCGCAAAGTTAATACTTTTTTCAATTTGTAGATAATGATAATCGTTTTTTTTTAATTTTAGCGTCTAATTTTATGACCGGAGTGATATTTTTTAATGAAAAAAAATGATTTTGATATTAAGAAGCTGTTTTGAATTTATGATTACTTAATACAGTATGTTTAATTCCGGCTGGTTCATTGGAGTATATTTATTATCTTATTTGACTATCAAATAAATAATTACAAAAAGATGAATAAAGCGTACTGTCCGGCTGACCTGATGGCAGGTTATGGAAAAACCGGCAGGCTGCAAAAAAGAAAGAGAAAACATTCGTTACGGGAAATCATGAATACACTTTTCCACATGATTAAAACCGGCTGTCAGTGGCGGTTATCCTGCTCACTTAAACCCCATAATAGGGAATTAAAGTTACGAATTACAAAAACGAGGCGTATCGTCTTGTCAAAAGATGCGTATCGTTTTGTCAAAAGATGCGTACCGTTTTGTCAAAAGATGCGTACCGTTTTTATGGGCAGTAAAGCAGGTTGTAAATGTATTTCAAAAATTATCGAAGCGGTACCTGTGCCATTCTCTGAAATTCGGCAATATTGTTTTTATCCGTTTTATTTTGCGTGAAATGATTTCTGTTTCCTGTTTTTCGCGCCTGCAACATTCCGTATTTTCAGGCTGATCCAGAAATCATAATTGTTTTTACTATCTTTGCGGCTAAATTTTTATTGAAATATCTTTAACTGTTATGAAATTCAAAGAATATAAAAGTCTTGATTTAACGCAAATCAACAATGACATCCTGAAAAAATGGGACGAAGAAAATACATTCGACCGTAGCATCGAAATACGCAAGGGATGTCCTGTTTTTACTTTTTACGAAGGACCTCCGTCTGCAAACGGCATGCCGGGAATACATCATGTTATGGCTCGCGCAATAAAGGATATTTTTTGCAGATACAAAACTCAAAAGGGATTTCTGGTAAAGCGAAAAGCCGGCTGGGATACTCACGGATTGCCCGTAGAACTTGGCGTTGAAAAAATGCTTGGAATAACAAAAGAAGACATAGGTAAAAAGATATCTGTTGATGAATACAATGCCGCCTGTCGCAGGGAAGTGATGAAATATACCGAACTTTGGGAAAAGCTTACACGCCAAATGGGTTACTGGATTGACATGAGCGACCCTTATGTTACTTACGACAGCGATTACATGGAAACATTATGGTTTCTCCTGAAAGATTTGTATAACAAGAACCTGCTATATAAAGGCTACACCATACAGCCGTATTCGCCTGCGGCAGGAACAGGGCTCAGCACGCACGAACTCAATCAGCCCGGCTGCTACCGCGATGTAAAGGATACAACGGTAACCGCTCAATTTAAAATCATACGAAACGAAAAATCGGAGTTTCTTTTTAATGATGTTAACGGCAATTCGGACATATACTTTCTTGCGTGGACAACAACGCCGTGGACTTTGCCATCAAACACCGCTCTTTGCGTTGGAGAAAAAATTGCATATTGCACCGTAAAGTCCGAAAATCCATACACCCGAAAAGAATGTGTTTTTATCCTTGCAAAAGATTTGGTTTCAAAACATTTTAACGAAAAGATACACTTTGAAATCTTAAAGGAATACTCGGGAAAAAGTTTTATTGACATCCGATACGAACAGCTTATTGCATGGATAAATCCTCGCGGCGATGCATTTCGCGTAATTGCCGGCGATTATGTTACAACCGATGATGGCACGGGAATTGTGCATATTGCGCCGACTTTCGGAGCCGATGATGCCCGCGTGGCAAAAACGGCAAACATTCCTCCTCTGCATTTAGTCGACAAAAACGGGAATATGCAGCCTATGGTTGATCGTAGCGGAAAATTTTTCGATATCGAAGATTTGGATGCCGGCTTTGCTGAAAAATATGTTGATGAAAGCTATAGGCAATATGCCGGAAGGTTTGTTAAAAACGATTACGACAAAAACCTCACCGAAAAAGATACGACTTTGGATATCGATTTGTGCGTGATGCTCAAACAGGAAAATAAAGCGTTCAAAATCGAAAAGCACGTTCATACGTATCCGCATTGCTGGCGAACCGACAAACCTGTTATTTACTATCCTCTCGACTCGTGGTTCATAAAAACTACAGCACGGAAAGACGCAATGGTCGAGTTGAACCGCACAATAAAATGGAAACCCGAAAGCACTGGAACGGGGCGTTTCGAGAAATGGCTCGAAAATCTTCAGGACTGGAACCTTTCACGAACTCGATACTGGGGAACGCCTCTGCCTGTCTGGCGTACAGCCGATGGAAACGAGCAGAAATGCATAGGTTCCATAGAGGAACTTTACAGCGAGATAGAAAAATCGGTATCGGCAGGCTTAATGAACGAAAATCCGTACAGGGCAAAAGGCTTTACGGTTGGCGATTTTTCAAAAGAGAATTACGGGAAAATCGATTTGCACCGTCCCTATATCGACGATATTGTTCTGATTTCGGAAAAGGGCGAACCTATGAAGCGCGAACTTGATTTGATTGACGTATGGTTTGATTCGGGAGCAATGCCTTTTGCCCAGCAGCATTATATGGGAAAAATATCAGACGCTTTCCCTGCCGATTTTATTGCCGAAGGCGTTGACCAGACTCGCGGCTGGTTTTTTACGCTTCATGCAATAGCAACGATGGTAAAAGGCTGCGTTTCATTTAAAAATGTAATTTCAAACGGTCTTGTTCTTGATAAAAACGGAAATAAAATGAGTAAGCGCCTTGGCAATGCCGTCGAGCCGTTTGCCGTAATGAACGAATATGGAAGCGATACTCTTCGCTGGTATATGATAACAAATTCGCAGCCGTGGGACAATCTTAAATTTGACATAGCCGGCGTTGATGAAGTTAAGCGCAAATTTTTCGGAACGCTTTACAACACATATTCGTTTTTTGCGCTCTATGCAAATGTTGACAGCTACAGGGGCAACGAGACTGAAACGCCGATTGATGAACGTCCGGAAATTGATGTGTGGATAATTTCGCTACTGAACTCGCTGATTAAGGAAGTTGAAAACGCTTACGAAAATTATGAACCCACACGCGCAGGACGGGCAATACAGGATTTTGTTATCGACAACCTGAGCAACTGGTATGTACGCCTGAACCGTAAACGCTTTTGGGGAGGAAAAATGAATGCAGATAAACTTGCCGCATATCAAACGCTGCAGCAGTGTTTGCAAACGGTTGCGCTGCTTGCTGCACCAATAGCGCCTTTCTTTTGCGATAATCTGTTTTGCGATTTGAATGAAACAAGCCATAGATACAGTGAAAATTCGGTGCATTTGGCAGATTTTCCTGTTTGCGATGAAACGCTGATAAACGCCGGTCTTGAAGATAAAATGAACCTTGCACAGCAGGTGTGTTCCATGGTGCTGGCTCTTCGCCGCAAAGCAAATAAAAAAGTGCGTCAGCCGCTTCGGAAAATCATGATTCCCGTTTCAAACGAAGATATGAAAAACAGTCTCGAAGCCGTTAAGCAGTTAATACTTAATGAAGTAAACATAAAAGAACTGGAATTTCTGGACGATGCTACAGGAATAATCATAAAGAAGATCAAACCTGATTTCAAAACACTGGGAAAAATCTACGGCAGGCAAATGAAAGAAATTTCGACTGCGCTTTCGGGATTTTCGCAGCATGACATTACCGTTTTGGAAAATCAGTCGAAACTGACTTTAAATTTACCTTCGGGAGATGTAAATATTACTCTTGAAGATGTTGAGATAACTTTCGAAGATATTCCGGGCATGCTTGTTGCAACCGAAGGAAAACTTACAGTAGCCGTGGATACGGCAATTACGCCCGAACTGTTTAATGAAGGTATTGCCCGCGAAATTGTCAACAGAATACAAAACATACGCAAAAACAGCAACTTTGATGTAACCGACAAAATCAACATTCATATCGAAAAAAACGACGTGATAGTGAAGGCGGTAAGCTCGTTTTACGATTACATATCCACGCAAACTCTTGCCGCAAAAATCAATTTTGAAGACCGTATTGAAGATGGCAATGTTTTGGACTTGGATGATATTTATGTAAAGGCAAAAGTTGAGAAATTATTGTGATAAATAGGATATTAATTTTTTTTTGTACATTTGCGCATTTTTAGGATGTACCAAAATATTAAATGAAAGAGATTATGGCAGTGAAAAATACTAAAACAACTAAAAAAACAGCAGATAAAAAAAGCGATGCTGTGAAAAAAGCAAAAGCAGTAAAGAAAAGCGAAGTAAAAAAAACTGTAACGAAAAAGGTTGCAGGTAAAAATACTGTTGACGCAAAATTATTAAAAACAGTAGAAACCAAAGCAAAAAAATCTGCAAAGGCAGTCAAGCCTGCAGAAAAAATCGTAAACAAAGCGGTTTCAACAAAACAGACAGCTAAAAAAGCTGTCAAAAAAGTTATTAAAAAAACAGCTGTTGCAAAAGTAAAAGCGGCAGCTAAAAAAAATACAGATAAAGCAGCTTCAACGAAAAAAGCGGCAAAGACAGCTAAAACCGCAGCTAAAAAAGCTGTCAAAAAAACTGCTGATGCCAAAGTAAAAAAAGTTGCAGCTAAAAAAAGTACAGACAAAGCAGCTTCAACGAAAAAAGCGGCAAAAACGACTAAAATCGCAGCTAAAAAAGCTGTCAAAAAAACTGCTGATGCAACAGTAAAACAAGTTGAAAAAGTAATCGAAGAGCAAATAAACGAAAAATCTGCTGTTAAAAAAATAGCGGCAAAGGAAATAGCAAAGCCAATACAAAAAACGCTAACAGCAAAAAAAACTGCGGAACCGCAGCCTCCTCGCATAAGATATTCGGATATGGAACTTGCAGATTTCAAGCAGCGAATTCTCAATCGGCTCGAAAGGGAAAGAAACAATTATGAGCTTTTGAAATCGACAATATCGCACGGAGGAAGCAACGATACCGAAGATACTTCTCCATCGTTCAAAATTCTGGAAGACGGAGCGGCAACTCTGTCAAAAGAAGAATCGGGACAGCAGCTTGAGCGAATAAAGAAATTTATTTTAGACTTGGAAAGAGCGCTGGTTCGCATCGAAAACAAAACTTACGGAATATGCCGTGAAACAGGCAAGTTAATTTCAAAAGAACGTTTATATGCCGTACCTCATGCAACATTGAGCATTGAAGCAAAAAACAAAAGATAATCCCTGATGAACGCAATTTACGACTCGAAGCAAGTAAACTGAACTCGAGTCGTTTTTTTTAATACAAAATTATGTTGACAAACAAAAAATCAATATTGGCAATAAGCACTATTATCATAATCTTACTTATCGACCAGATTGTGAAAATACTTGTAAAAACAAACATGCAGCTTGGCGACAGCATACTTGTATTCGGCAACTGGTTTCAAATATGTTTTACCGAAAATTCGGGATTTGCTTTTGGCATGGAGTTCGGCGGCGGGCAATGGGGAAAACTTTTTCTGTCGATTGTCAGAATATTTGCAATTTGCATAATAGCCTGGCTACTGATAAAAATAATTCGTCAAAAATATTCTTCCGCTTTCATAATCGGTATTGCGGCGCTGCTTGCAGGCGCAGCAGGAAACATTATCGACAGCGTTTTTTACGGACAGATTTTCAGCGATTCATACGGACATGTTGCGGCAATGTTTCCCGAAGGCGGAGGATATGCCCCGCTTCTTCAGGGAAGAGTTGTTGACATGCTTTATTTTCCGATACTTGCAGGTCATTTTCCATCATGGTTTCCGTTTTGGGGAGGCGAGGAATTTATATTTTTCAGACCGATATTCAATATTGCCGACTCGGCAATCACAGTTTCAATACTTTACATTATAATCTTCCAGCGAAAAAATGTCGCAAAATTATTGAAATAATATTTTCTTTACATATATTAAACTGATTTTCACCTCAAAAGTGAAAGTCAGTTTAGTTTTTTTTATATCTTTGTACAACATATTGTAATAAAGTATTATTTTCCCGAAGATGTCTGCTTATGCGCAGGAAACGGCTAATTTGCCAATGGCGGTTAACTTTTATCAAACTACAATATTCATTATTATTTTATTACCTTTGCGGACTAAAATTTATTATATATGAACAAACCGAAACGATATTTAATAACATCGGCATTACCGTATGCAAACGGTCCTATACACATAGGACATCTTGCCGGAGTTTACGTTCCTGCCGATATTTATGTTCGTTATCTGCGCTCTAAAGGCGAAGATGCTGTTTTTATCGGAGGAAGCGATGAGCATGGAGTTCCGATTACTATTAAAGCTCGAAAAGAAGGCGTTAAGCCGCAGGATATAGTTGATAAATATCATGCCGTAATAAAAAAATCGTTTGAAGATTTTGGAATCTCATTTGATATTTATTCACGAACAACTTCAAAAATTCATCATAAAACCGCTTCCGACTTCTTTAAAAAATTATACGATGACGGCAAGTTTATCGAAAAAACAAGCGAACAGTATTATGATGAAGAAGCGCATCAGTTTCTTGCCGACCGCTACATTACAGGCATTTGTCCGCATTGCGGCAACGAAAATGCCTATGGCGACCAGTGCGAAAAATGCGGTTCTGCGTTAAGTCCGATGGAATTGAAAAATCCTCATTCGACAATCAGCGGCAGCGCTCCATCGCTACGCGAAACATCACACTGGTATTTGCCATTGAACGAATACGAAGATTTTTTTAAAGAATGGATTCTGCAAAATCACAAAGACTGGAAAACCAATGTTTACGGTCAATGCAAATCATGGATAGATTTAGGATTGCAGCCACGCGCCGTAAGCCGCGATTTGGACTGGGGAGTTCCCGTTCCCGTAGAAGGAGCGCAGGGAAAAGTGCTGTATGTATGGTTTGACGCGCCCATAGGATACATATCGAACACTATTGAACTTCTGCCCGACAATTGGGAAAAATACTGGAAGGATGCAGAAACAAAACTTGTGCATTTCATAGGAAAAGACAATATTGTTTTTCATTGCATAGTTTTTCCCGCAATGCTCAAAGCCCACGGCGAATATATTCTGCCCGACAATGTTCCTGCAAATGAATTTTTAAATCTCGAAGGAGATAAGCTTTCCACTTCGCGTAACTGGGCTGTGTGGCTGCACGAATATCTTGAAGAATTTAAAGGCAAAGAAGACGTTTTAAGATATGTGCTGTGCGCAAATGCTCCCGAAACAAAAGACAATGACTTTACGTGGAAAGATTTTCAAACCCGCAACAACAGCGAGCTTGTAGCAATACTTGGAAATTTCGTGAACCGCGCTCTTGTTTTGACTGCAAAATATTTCGACAATAAAGTTCCTGCGATAAACCAAACAACCGATTATGACAGCGAAACTCTTGCCGAAATACCCAAAATAAAACAGAATATTGAAGAATCAATTGAAGCATACCGTTTCAGAGAAGCATTGAAAGAAACAATGAATCTCGCTCGCCTCGGCAATAAATACTTGACCGATACCGAACCGTGGAAACTTGCAAAAACCGATATGAACCGTGTATCTACGATTCTTTCAATATCATTGCAGATATGCGCAAACCTTACAATTGCCATAGAACCGTTTATGCCATTTACAGCGCACAAACTGCTGAAAATGCTAAACATTAGTCAATATAAGTGGAACAGTTTTGGAAATCCCGATTTATTAAAAGCAGGCGAAACTCTTGGAAAAGCGGAATTGCTGTTCGATAAAATCGAAGACGATGCAATAGAAAAGCAGATACAAAAGCTTTTGGATACGAAAAAAGCAAACGAAATAAACAGTTATAAACCCGGTGCGATAAAGCCCAATATTGCTTTCGACGATTTTATGAAAAACGATATTCGCGCAGGAACGGTTGCATACTGTAAAAAAGTTCCGAAATCCGACAAGCTTTTACAGTTCAGGATAAACGATGGAACAGGTGAACGCACAATACTTTCGGGAATTGCTCAATCATATCCTTCGCCCGAAGAATTAGTTGGCACGCAGGTTTGTTTTGTTGCAAATTTTGAGCCGCGCAAAATACTCGGCATAATGAGCGAAGGAATGATACTTTCGGTCGAAGATGCCGATGGAAAACCGGTTTTGATACGACCGTCCCGCGAAGTAACAAACGGAACATCAATAGGATAATCAAAAATAATATTACTGCTTTGATGCAAATAAAGGGTAAATATTTCTGCTTACCCCTGTCAGCAGACAACACAAAATTATATGTATGTGTAAATATATGTAACATAACATTGAAAAAAAGCGTGTCAAACGATATTTGTGCGAAAGTTTGATTTTATTGAGATAATAAATTACATTTAATTGTATATCTGCTTAATAAAGTGGTATTTTTCACTTTAACAACAAACAATTCGTAAACGGATTGAAACTAATCATCATTAATAGCTGAGATCAATGCAGTAAAACAATTCAGGCGTAATTCACGGCAAATACGTGAAAAATTCAGAAATTTTTAAATTTTGACTTTATTAATTTTTTATAATAAACGAGATTTTTCATAACCGGAAAAAGTGAAACATTATGCTCATTATCAATAATATAAATATTAATCAAATAATTATTTTCTAATTTTGGACAAAAAAAAATTTTTGAACATTATTTTTTTTGTTTTTACTTTGTGAAAAATTTTACTCCAAAATTTAATGAATAGGAGTTAAAATATTTATAAAACGAAACAAAACAGCTCTTTTTTCTTTATGATAAATAACAATTAAAGAGCTGAAAAAAAATATTTTTCATGCAAGAAAATTTAGTAATAGTAGAATCGCCGGCAAAAGCAAAGACAATAGAAAAATTATTAGGTAAAGATTATTTTGTAACATCAAGCTACGGACATATTCGCGACTTGGTAAAGAAAGGACTTGGAGTAGATGTTAATAATAATTTCAAGCCCGAATATGTAGTTTCATCCGATAAGAAAAAACTTGTTGATGAGCTGAAAAAACTGTCGAAACAGGCAAAAACCGTATGGCTTGCGTCCGATGAAGACCGCGAAGGAGAAGCTATAGCATGGCATTTGCAAAATGTACTCAAACTCGATGATAAAAATACCAAACGTATTACTTTCAACGAAATAACAAAAAATGCCATTCAAAACGCAATAAAAAATCCGCGAACAGTTGATTTGAATCTTGTGAATGCACAGCAGGCTCGACGAATACTCGATCGGCTGGTAGGATTTGAGCTTTCGCCCGTTTTATGGAAAAAAGTAAAGTCGGCACGGTCGGCAGGACGGGTGCAATCGGTTGCCGTGCGTCTTGTTGTGGAACGCGAACGTGAAATAATGGATTTCAAAAGCGAATCGACGTATAAAGTTTCGGCAATATTCGTATCGGCAGACAAAGACGAAAAATTTCAACTGAAAGCAACGCTCACGTCAGACTTTAAAACCGAAAAGGAAGCAAGCGTTTTTCTTGAAAAATGCAAAAATGCAATATTTACCGTCGAAAATACGGATAAAAAGCCGACGAAAAAATCGCCGTCCGCGCCGTTTACAACATCAACTCTGCAGCAGGAAGCAAGCAGAAAATTCAGATTTTCGGTGGCGCAAACAATGAACATCGCGCAACACCTTTACGAACGCGGGCTTATAACATACATGCGTACCGATTCCACAAATCTTTCAACTCTGGCTTTGAGCGCGGCACAACAAACCATAACAAATCTTTTCGGCGCAAAGTATATAAAAACACGTCAATACAAAACAAAGGCAAAATCAGCTCAGGAAGCGCACGAAGCAATTCGTCCCACATATTTGCAAAATGTGGAAATCGAAGGAAACGCACAGGAAAAAAAGCTGTACGATTTGATTTGGAAGCGTACAATAGCTTCGCAAATGGCAGATGCAGAACTCGAAAAAACAATAATAAACATAAATATATCCAACAACAGAGAAAAATTTCAGGCAACAGGTGAAATTATCACTTTCGATGGATTTTTAAAGGTTTATATGGAATCAACCGATGATGACAGCGAAAATACGGAAACATCAGGACTGTTGCCGGTTCTTGTTGCAGGTCAAATCATAAATCGCAAGGAAATCACGGCTATACAGCGCTTTTCGCAACATCCGCCGCGATATACAGAAGCAAGCCTGGTAAAAAAACTGGAAGAACTGGGAATAGGTCGCCCATCTACTTATGCGCCTACAATCTCAACAATAATAACTCGAGGATACGTAGAAAAAGAAGACAGACACGGCACAGAACGCAATTACACAAAACTTACGCTGAAGTCAAACAATATAAAATCGGAAGAACTGACGGAAACTGTCGGCGTCGAAAAATCAAAATTTTTCCCCAGCGATATCGGAATGGCAGTTAATGATTTTCTTACCGAAAATTTCCCTGCAATTCTTAATTATCGCTTTACTGCAAAAATCGAAGAATATTTTGACGAAATTGCCGATGGAAAATTAGACTGGATTGCGATGCTAAATGACTTCTATAAGCCGTTTCATGAAAAAGTTGACGATTCGCTCGAAAATTCACAGGCAGCCAATGCCGAACGCATTTTAGGCGTTGATCCCAAAAGCGGTAAGAAAGTATTGGCACGCATTGCACGATTCGGACCAATAGTGCAACTTGGCGAAAACGACGATCCTGATAAAAAATTTTCGAGCCTTAGCAAAGGACAGCTTATCGAAACGCTTACGCTTGACGAAGCATTGAAACTTTTTAAACTTCCGCGTACAGTAGGCACATACGAAAATACGGAAGTTATTGCATCTGCCGGACGTTTTGGTCCATACGTGCTTCACGATTCGAAATTCATTTCAATGAAAAAAGATGTTGACGATCCTTACACAATCACGATAGAACGGGCAATAGAACTGATTGAAGAAAAGCGCAGGCAAGAAAGCGAGCGAAACATTGCAAAATTCGGAGATATTGAAGTGCTTAACGGATTTTACGGTCCATATATTGCGTACGGCGGCAAAAATTATAAAATACCCAAAACACAGGATCCGAAAGCGCTTACGGAAAAAGATTGCTTGGCATTAATTGAAGAACAAAAGGATAAGGCAGCAAAGCCAAAAGCAAAGATAAAAAAGACGGCAGCAAAAAAATAATTCTTCTTTTTGAAAAAACGCATGAAAGCCGCTTTACAGTTTACGGTGTATGAAAAAATATGGTCATATAAAAGTTCTGATTGGGAAAATACAAAAACAACATCGTTGCAGGCAGGCAAAAAATAGCTGCCTGTATGTTTGTTTATTGTCTGCAAATATGCAACAAGGATATTCTTCTGCAACGAATAAATGAAATACAAAAACTGGGTTAAAAAACAAAAGCGAATTGTTAATAAATTGAAAAAAATATAATTACAGAAAATTATTTATTGATAAATATTTGTTGATAAATAAAAAATATATAATTTTGCAGTTCAACTAATATAAAAAGTTGATTTTTTTGAGTAGATACAGTGGTAAAAAAACTAATAATGATAGCTATGTTGCTATGTGCAATAAGGTCGATGGCGCAACAGGACAGTTATTTAAGTCAAGGCGTATTTAATTTGGGATACATAAATCCCGGAAGTTATGGCATTGATGATGATGGCTTGTTTTGCGCAACCGCTGTTAATCGTATTCAAATGCAGGACATGGATGGTTCGCCTGTTACGACAACATTAAACGTTAACGGACCACTCGGCTTTATAAACAGCGGAATCAGCATTTCGGTTTTTAATGATAAAATAGGCTATTTGAAAACTCCCGGATTTAATCTGGGATATTCGTACATTTTCGAGCTTTCGAAAGGCAAGCTTGGCGTAGGCGTGTCGCTTGGAATGATAAACAGTAAATTCGACTCAAGCGATTGGCGGTTGCCGGATGAACAGACAGGCGATGTTGCGCTTCCCACGGGAGATGTTAATACAACAGCATTTGATGCGGGATTAGGGGTATATTATACAAACGATAAATTTTTTGCAGGATTGTCGTGTATGCATATAAATCGTACGGCAATAACAAAAACAAGCGAAAAAATAAAATTCGGACGAACTTTTTACGCAATGGCAGGATACCGCTTAATATTCGGATTTACGGATAATTACGAATTGCGTCCATCAATTTATATGAGTACCGATTTTGGCGTTGGAAAATATACGGCAAACGCACATTTATTTTATGAAAAAAAATATTGGGCAGGACTGTCATACAGATTGGATGAAGCGGTAATTATTACTGTGGGCTTGGAATTAATAAAGAACTTAAAGATAGGCTATTCGTATGATTACTTTACAACAGACATAGAGAAATACGGCGGCGGCGCTCACGAGTTTTTAGTGAGTTACCGCTTCTCAATATCAACAGGAAAAAGAAATAATCAACGTAAAAGTATTCGTTATTTATAAAATTAATAATATGAGAAAATTATTAGCACTAAACATTTTAATGTGTGTATTACTGAGTGGATTAATGACAGGATGTTCGCTGTTCAAAAAAGGAAGCGGCAATAATCTTGGCGGATCATGGATTCCCCATGATAAACAAAAAGTTAAAGGTCTGTCCGGCATGAAGCGAACTGAAATTCCGCCAAGAGGCATGGTTCTCGTTCCGGGAGGACATTACGTGATGGGGGCAAGCGATGAGGATATAATGCTGTCGTTCAACAATGATCCGCGTACCGAAACTGTAGATGCTTTCTGGATGGATCAAACAGAAATCACAAATTACGAATATCGTGATTTTGTAAGTTATGTGAAAGAATATAATTTGCGAAAACGGCTCGGACAGGAATTTGAAGAATTTCTTGTTGTTGAAGATGCGGATGGAACGCCTCTTGACGAACCTCTTATAAACTGGGGAGAAAGAGTGAACTATAAAGACCAGAGCATACGTGAAATCATAAACGAATTTAATTTTTCGGGTGAAGAAGCTTTGACGGGAAAAAAGGAATATGACGTACGGACATTGATTTACGAATGGCAATTTATTGATTTTAACAAGGCTGCACAAGGCATCTGGAATCCGGAAACAAAATCATACGAAGGTATTATTATAAATGACGAAGGAGAAGAAGTCGAAATAAAAAATCGCGGCGACTTCATTACCAGAAATTCAACATACATTTATCCCGATACGCTTTGCTGGATGCGCGACTTTAAATTTACATATAATGAACCTTTCATGATTCGTTATTTTTGGCATCCCGCATACAATCATTATCCTGTTGTTGGAATATCGTGGCAGCAAGCCCTGGCGTACTGTAATTTCAGAACCGAAACGGAAATACACCGTAAAGGCGAATCGCCTCATCATTACCGCCTTCCAACCGAAGTTGAATGGGAATATGCGGCTCGCGGCGGACTTCCAATGCAGGCATATCCGTGGGGTGGACCTTATACGACCAACAGAAGCGGATGCTTCCTGGCAAACTTTAAACCGCAGCGCGGAAAATACGACCTCGATGGAGGAGTAAGAACATTACCTGTCGGTTCGTATGAACCAAACGACTTCGGACTTTATGACATGGCCGGCAATGTTGCCGAATGGACAAACAACGCATTCGACGAAAATGCATATTCGTTCTATCACGACTTGTCGCCTACCTATGCATACAATGCTAAAAAATCAGATCCGCCTGCATTGAAACGCAAAGTAATACGCGGTGGCTCGTGGAAGGATATTGCTTACTATCTGCAATGCGGTTCGCGTACATTCGAATATCAGGACAAATCACGTTCATATATAGGATTCCGTTGCGTAAGGTCATATATGGGAATGCATAAATAAAATTAACTTATTAAAATATCAAAAAACTATGGTGAATTTTTTCGACAAACCGGCTTTTCAAAAATTAATCCACGTTGCGTATGGATTAGGGGCAGCGCTTGTTATTATTGGCGCTCTGTTTAAACTTCAACACTGGACAGGAGCAGGAATAATGCTTTCTATCGGTATGATGACCGAATTTTTCATTTTTATTTTATCCGCACTTGAAACTATGCCCAAAAAGTATAGCTGGGAAAATGTGTATCCGGAATTGGAAATGTCAACAAAAGATGTTGCCAAATCGGATAAAAGAACTAACTCAGGCTCTCTGCTGGATTTAAATTTCAATATAGACAAAGCACAGATAGACAGTATAAAAAATGGAATTAACAGACTTGATGACTCTCTTAAAAATATGGCATCGCTGACTGCAGTTTCACAAGGTTCACAACAACTGGCTACTACTTTGATTAATGCAAATCAGGCTGTTGCAAATGTAGCGCATACATCTGACGCATTAAGCGAAACGTATGCTTCAACAGCAAAAATCGTATCTTCGTTCGCACATGAAACTCAAACAGGAATAGAAAATTCCAAAAAGGCAATGAATGTTTATGGCGAACACATAAATACACTTAATAAAAATATAGGAGCAATAAATTCAACCGTTGAACAGCAATTGGCTTCGCTTAACAAAACAATAGGCGCAGTAAATTCATCGTTTGAATTACAGTTGAATACCCTTAATAAGACAATAGGAAACGTAACCGTATCATTTGAACAGCAATTAAAAGACAATCAACAATATCGACAAACATACGGCATGCTCAACAATGAGGTTGTATCGTTAGTTTCGGATGTTAAAAAATCCGTACAGTCATCAACGGAATTATCACTGCAAATGAAATCGCTCACCGAAAACGTATCAAGATTAAATTCGGTTTACGGGAATATGTTAACGGCAATAACAAATTTAAGATAAAATAAAAAATGGCACAAGGAATTTTAAGTCCCCGACAGCGAATGATAAATATGATGTATTTGGTGCTGACAGCAATGCTGGCGCTGAATGTGTCAAACGAAGTACTTGATGCATTTGAAACTATAGAAAGCAGGTTTGGTCAATCAATAGATATTGTGAAACAAAACAATGAAAGTAAATTCAATAGTTTTGATATTGCTGCCGAAAATTCGTCTGTTGAAAAGGTTAAACCGTGGAAAGATAAGGCTCAAAACGTAAAAGCAATAACACATGAATTAACTTCTTATATTGATTCCCTGAAAAAGGAACTTATATTTGCAGCAGATGGCAAAAAAGCCCGCATGTATAACGGCGATTTCAGCAAATACAAGATTGACAACAGAGAAAATACGGATGTGGGAACTCAACTTTTATACGGAAATGAAGAGTCGGAAGGTTGCGGTTATGATTTAAGAAGAAAAATTGAATCTTATAAAATTAAACTTACCGAAATACTGTCGGACACGGAAAATGGTAAAAAACTGATTTCTACAATAGCAGGAATGCTCAAAACCGATGATGTTGATGAAGGTCTGGATGGCAGTAAAGATTGGGTATATGCAACGTTTTACAATGCTCCTGCAATTTCCGACTTGGCTATATTGTCGTCAATATCGTTAGACGTACGCAACTGCGAAGATCAAATGATGAACTATCTGCTTGGAGAAATAGATGCATCGTCATTCAAGTTTTCAAATCTCCAGGTTGCCGTTATTCCAAATTCAAAATATATCATTAAAGGCACTCCGCTTGAAACGGAAATATTTCTGGCGGCGTACGATCCAAGCGTCAGACCTACGGCACGAATTGGAGGAACAAATTTTGATTCGGACGAGCAGGGTAAGATTTTGTTCAAAAGCACGCAAAATTCCGTAGGTACGCATCATCTTTCGGGAATAGTTGAATACCCGGGACCGGATGGAATGGAACAGGTGCCTTTTGATTTTCCATATCAGGTAGGAGAAGCTGCTGCAGTAATATCGCCTACAAAGATGAACGTGTTTTATCTCGGAGTGGATAATCCTGTTGAGATTTCCGTTTCGGGAGTACCGCAGGAAAAAATTTCGGCACTGTGCACAGGAGGACAGCTTCGTAAAGAAGGCTCAGGTTATGTTGTAACCCCAAATACCGGAAGCAGAACTTGTGAAATATCGGTATCGGCTGAAGTTAACGGAGTTCGCCAGCAAATGAAAACGCAGGTATTTCGCGTTAAAAAACTTCCTACGCCAAACGCAGCTGTTAGCGGCATCACTGGAAAATCGGCAACGCGAAGCGAACTTGCATCATCGCAGGGACTGCTGGCAAAAATGCCGGATGACTTTGAATTTGATTTGAAATATACTGTTACATCGTTCAGAGTCAGCGTTACAGGCAGCGGAGGCTACGAAAAGGAAGAGCCTTCAAGCGGAGCATATTTTTCAGCAGCACAAAAAACACTGTTCAATAATTTAAGAACGGGACAGCGCGTATTTATTTCAGACATAAAGGCGACAGGACCCGGCGGAGCAGTTGATTTGGCAACATTAGACATAAGAATAAAATAAATTTGAGATTATGAAAAATAATATTTTACTTATAATTTTAGGATTAGCTTTTTCGCTTGCAGCATTTGCACAGGAAAATGTTAATACCGCACAGAATTCCGAGCAGCAAAGTGAAAAGAAAATGCTTGTTGCAGGAACAAATCTTCCCAAAAGAAACCTGAAAGAACGCAACGTCGTTCCATATCCGGAAACGGAAGAAGCCGATGTCGTATGGCAGCGTAAAATATGGCGCGCAGTCGAATTAAGCGAAAAAATAAATCATCCCCTATACTTTCCGACAATCGAAACTAATGTTCATAAAAGTTTCATACAAACTCTGATAGACGGAATAGAAAAGGGCGAAATAGTAGCTTACAACGAAGAATATACAGATACCCTTACAATGAAAGACATTCGCGAACAGTTTGATGCGCAGGACAGAGAATATGTTGACGAAAAACTGGATGGTTCGGGCGATACAACAATTTTTGTAAAAGGAAATTTCAACTGGGGAGATGTTAAGGAATTGCTTATAACAGAAGAATGGTTTTTCGACAAGCGCTATTCTCAAATGTTTGTACGCATAGTAGGAATTTGTCCTGTTCGAGTATTTCAACGTGCAATTACAACTGCCGATGGCGACGAAGAAAGAACAAGCGAATATTCAAAAAAACAGCTGTTTTGGATATATTATCCTGATGCGCGTAAATATCTGGCAAAAACAGTATGCTACACATCAAAAAACGAAGCTGCGCCAATGTCGTACGATGATGTATTTCAAAGACGCAAATTTTCATCGCGCATAATTTCCGAAGGACTCTCGATGAATAACCGTCATGTTGACGATTATAGCCGTTCGGGATTGGAATCAATGCTCGAATCGGAACGTTTGGAAAGAGAAATCATGAATACCGAACACGATTTTTGGGAATATTAATACGCTTATTTTGTAAATTTTTTCATAGTTATTTTTTAATTTAAGATGTCTAAAAAGCCAAATGACTTTTTAGACATTTTAATTCAAATTTCAGCATGAAGAACAACGACTGGAAAGCACGGTTAAACGTTGTGTATTCAACAGATACCGACTATAAATACGAATTGAAAAATACAGGCGACGAGCAGCAAACACTGCCGTCTCGCCAGCAAAACCTTACTGTGTGCCTTGACAGGAAACAGCGTAAAGGTAAAAAAGTGACCCTTGTTAAAGGTTTTACAGGTACGGCAGAAGACTTGAAGAACCTCGGCAGGGAACTTAAAGCAAAATGCAGCACGGGCGGTTCTATTAAAGACGGAGAAATAATCATTCAGGGAGATTTCTGCAATAAAATACTGGAACTGCTGGCAAAAGCAGGCTATAAGGCGAAACGTTCGGGCGGTTAATTTATTAAACATAAAAAAATGCAGGCATTCTACGACTACATATCAAAACAACAGACATACAACAGCGATTGTATATGCGGCGATATGCAGACATGTATTAATGCCGGCATTGATGCATGTGCGGAAAAGACAGCAGCATCAATGAAAATATTCAACAGTAAATCGAATTTACTGCATGCAGGCACAATCGCAAAAATGCCGTTAAATGCATATATTGCCGACAGAGAAACCACAAGCTGGACAGTTTCGGGTTTATTGATGATTTATATTGTGGCGCTTATACTGGCGAAAAAATACATCCCGGTATTCGGAATTGTACTGTTTGCAAACAAAAATAAAAATATAACCTATCGTGACTTTTCGTACGGTTTTACGCAAACGGCAAATCTGCTTGTAGCTTTTTCGATGTTTATTGTATCTGTGTTCTTTTATTTAGTTGAATTGCATGCTGGCACAGCGCATAAAATACCGCCGGAACTTTTTGCAATTATTGCTGTTGCCGTATGTTTTTATGTGTTTTTTAAACTGGCTGTTATAAAAATCATCGGATATGTTTCCGAAAACGGCGAATTAAAAAATAAATTATTTGCTGTAGAAATAATTATTTTAAGCATTTTCGGATTGTTTTCGGGATTTTTTTTGACTCTGTGCTTTTCAAGCCCATCAAACAGTATAAATATTTGGTTGACAACAATTTCAGTGATTATAATATTGCTGTATTTATTCAAGATAGCAAAAGTTACAATGATTTTTATTGCTGAAAAAATTTCACCATTCTTTTTGATTTTGTACCTTTGCGCTATCGAAATATTGCCTGCATGGCTTATTATTGATTTTTTATAGAGAAAATTAAGATGAAAATACAAAAAATACTAATATCCCAAGCCGAACCTACAGAAAAATCTCCATATAGCGATTTAGAAGAAACTTTTGATATAGAAGTTACCTTCAAGCCGCTTATACAGATAGAAGGAGTTACTGTAAAAGAATTTCGTCATCAGCGTGTCGAAATATTGTCGCATACGGCAATTGTTTTCACTGCACGTACTGCGGTTGATCATTTTTTTCGCATTTGCGAAGAATTGAGAGTAATCATACCCGAATCGATGAAGTATTTCTGTGCAACAGAAGCTATTGCCCTGTATCTTCAAAAATATATTGTTTACAGAAAACGCAAAATATTTTTTGGGACAGGAAGTGTCGAAAGCATAATGAAACTCATAAGCTCAAAACACAAGGTCAATAAATTTCTGCTTGCTTTTAACAATAATCATAAAACCGATTTGTCGGACGCTTTTGTAAAGGCAAAACTTGATTATACCGAAGCAATACTTTACAAAACAGTAAACGCCGACATGAAAAAATTTTCGTTGAAAGATTACGACATACTTGTGTTTTACAGTCCGGCAGATGTCAAATCATTCGTTGAAAATTATCCGCGGTTTAAGCAAAATGATAAAATTATCGTAACGTTTGGAACAGCAACGGCAAAAGCTGCCGAAGATGCAAAATTAAACGTTACAATTAAAGCGCCGACGCCTGAAATGCCGTCAATAAAAACAGCGCTCGAAAAATTTTTGAAACAGCAAAAGTAATAATAATACATAATAGACGTTTATTGTGCAAATCAATAAACACCCAGACGGATGAGATATTTTTTCAGGAAAAACGAACGTCTATGCCTGCGCAGGGATATTGAAAACATTATGTGCAACGGTAAAAAGTTTTTAGCATATCCGTTTGTTGTCAATTATGTGATTAAAGATGCTCAAGACAGTGGTGAAGCTACAAAAATTGCAATATCTGTTGCAAAACGAAATTTCAAAAGGGCTGTTGACAGAAATTTATTGAAACGGCGAATCCGCGAAGCATACAGGAAACATAAACACAACAGTCCGGTTGATATTGCCTGCAAAACGAAAAAGATTATAAATGCAATCATAATATATGTGCCAAAAGAAAAACTGTCATACGGAGAAATCGAAAAAGGAATCATCAGGGCGCTTGAAAACCTTGCAAAAAATATTGAAAAAGACAGCAATATTTCCATTCATCCTGTTGATTAAGTTTTATCAGATTTGCCTGTCGCCACTGAAGCCGCCGTCATGCAGATTCACTCCTACATGCTCGGAATATGCGCTTATTGCATTAAAAAAGCATGGATTAATAAAAGGATTATGGCTTACGGCAAAACGCATTTTATCGTGTCATCCATGGGGAAGAAGCGGTTATGATCCGGTTCCTTAATCAGTTGTTCTTGATCAAATTACTCATTAGCAATAAGTTTATTATAAGAATGCTTAGCCGTATATTGCAAATATTAAGTTATTTTACGAAGATGTATATTCGACAACAAAATCTTTTATTTTAACAATTCCATCGTTCGTTTCAACTCTGCCTGATACTTCAAATTCAGTGTTGTTTCCCTGTATATTTCGTCCCTTACTCTGTTTTACTGTCAATGTTACTGTATCGCCAATATTACAGTTCTCAACAATAATATAATTGCCAAAACGAAAAGCGCGTTATGCCAAAACGAAAAGTTTAAAATGGTATGAAATTCATACCAAAACGAAAAGCGAATAAAAACACACGCACATTCATTTTATAGATAAAAATCCATGTAATTCGCGATAATAAGTCGGACAAAACAAAAAGGCAGTCGGATTTTCGGCTGCTTTTTTG
>JAISDB010000015.1 GCA_031265155.1 Prevotellaceae bacterium
CCCTGATGAATGATGCCATAGTGCGTGGCGATTTGGGAAAGTTCGTCCAGCAGATGACTCGACAGCATGATGGTGATGTCTCTGTCCTGCGCCAGATGACGCAGGAACTCGCGCGTCTCGACGATTCCTTTCGGGTCGAGACCGTTGACGGGTTCGTCCAGAATGAGAAATTCCGGTTTGGAAATCAGCGCCATTGCGAGGCTCAGGCGCTGTTTCATTCCCAGTGAAAAGTCACTTACCTTTTTCCGCCCCGTATCCGTGAGGTTGACTTTTTCCAGACAGCGTTTAATCACGCCCCGCTGTGGTCTGCCGCTGATGATGCGCTGGATTTCCAAATTCTGCACCGCCGTCATGTCGGGATAAATCGCAGGAGTTTCAATGATTTGTCCAATCTTTCGCCGCTCTGCGGAAAGGTTCTTTTCACCGGTTTTGCCGAACAGTTCCACTTCGCCGTCGTATCGGGAAATAAGTCCCGTTACAATTTTCATCAGCGTGGTTTTGCCCGCACCGTTCTTTCCAATCAAGCCGTATATCTGACCGCGCTTGATTTCAATGCCCGCATTTTGCAGAGCGTGGAAATCGCCAAACTTTTTGCCGACTTCCCTTGTACGTAATACGTAATCGTTCATTTGAATAAAAAATTTATTTTCGGAACAAAGGTAGCAGCATGCGCAACACGGATTTTGGAAAATAGACGAAACGGGATAAGGGATAGACGAAATGGGATTTTTACCTGATTTTGGTATTGGCGCGCGTTGATGTTTCAATAATTTCAGCTTCATGGCATTTTTTCAACCGGTTTCAATACTCAAAAACAATTACGGTCCGGACGTAAAGCCATACGGAATCGGATTTATGCTGGATTTTTAACGTAATTATAACATAAATGAAATAATGTTCGCTTATAAACAGTCAATTCATTTTTTGTATCTTTGCGCCGTAATTAATTTTTATTGATATGAAACCCGTACGGATATGTAATGATGTTTATGTGATTAGCGTAAACGACAGAAGAAAACACTTATTTGAAAACATGTGGCCCTTGCCTTGTGGCGTGGCTTACAACTGTTATATGATAGATGACGAAAAAACCGCACTGCTTGATACGGTAGAACTTGGCAGTACAAATAATTTCATGGAATATATAGACGATGTTTTGAAAGGCAGGCAGCTTGACTATCTCATCATCAATCACATGGAACCCGACCATTCGGGCGAAATACAAAACGTAATAACAAAATATCCCGATGTTAAAATTGCAGGCAATAGGCAAACATTTAAGATTATTCAATCGTATTTCAATCATGCCGACAATCTGGTAGAAGTAACCGATGGCTATGAATTGAAGCTCGGCAGGCACAACTTGAAATTTGTTACAACGCCAATGGTTCACTGGCCAGAATCGATGATGGCATACGATACCGAAAGTCATATTCTGTTTTCACAGGATGCATTTGGCTCGTTCGGAACACTGGACGGTAAAATATTTGACGATGAAGCCGATTTTTGCGAAAGCGAAATGCGCCGATATTATTCCAATATTGTCGGCAAGTACAGTGTAATGGTACAGAAGGCATTTTCCAAGCTGCAGGATTTTAAAATAAAAATAATTTGTCCAATTCACGGAATCGTGTGGCGCAAAAATCCCGCCGAAGTACTTGAGCATTACCGCAAATGGAGTAATTACGAAAGCGACTCGGGAGCTTTGATACTGTTTGCATCGATGTATGGAAACACCGAACAGATTGCCGACCATATTGCGCGTAAAATCGTAGAAAACGATGTGAAAAACGTTTGCGTTTATGATGTTTCAAAAACTCACGTTTCGTATCTTATGAGCGAAGCGTGGAAATACGGAACAATTATACTCGGCTCGTGTTCGTACAACGGCGAAATGCATCCGATGATGGAAATATTCTGTCGCGAAATGGAACATTACGGATTGAAAAACCGCAGCCTTGCCCTGTTCGGAACAGGAAGCTGGAGCGGCGGCGGGTTGCGGAGCCTTCAAAAGTTTGCAGAAAATATCGGCTGGGAACAAATCACCGAACCCGTAGAAGTCAAAGGAATACCCGATAACGAAAAACTCTCAAAGTTTGACGGCTTCGCAAAGGCAATAGCCGGTTATTGCAAAAAATAAACCGAAAGCAACATACGAAAATACGATACGGTAAAATTTTATATCTTTGCAGAAAATATACAATCGAAAATGAAAAGGAAAGACTTATTAAAAGAAACCATCAAACACATAGACATAAAATCGTTTGATGCGACAAAAATTGTAGATGCAATGCGCGACATGTCGTTCACATCTCGCGACACTGCAAAGGCTGCCGACATCTTTCAAATGATGATAAATGAAAAAGACTGCACAAACATACTCACAATAGCAGGCAGTACAAGCGCAGGCGGATGCATGCAGGTTTATGTTGATTTGGTAAAAAACAATATGATCGACTGCATCGTTTCAACGGGAGCATCAATTATTGATATGGACTTTTTTGAAGCTCTCGGATTTAAGCACTATAAAGGCACTCCGTTTGTTGACGATAATTTTTTGCGCAGTAATTACATTGATAGAATTTACGATACATACATAGATGAAGCGGAATTGCAAAAATGCGATGCAACAGTCAAAAAAATCGCCGACAAGCTCGAAGCGCGTCCGTATTCGTCTCGTGAATTTATACGCGAAACGGGCAAATGGCTTGTAAAAAATTCAAAAAAGCAGGATTCGCTTATTCAGGCATGTTATGAAAATAATGTTCCGATTTTTGTACCTGCATTTTCGGATTGCAGCGCAGGCTTTGGGCTGGTAATGCATCAGGCTGAGCGCATAAAGAGTAAGAAGCCGTATGTTACTGTTGACTCGGTAGCCGATTTTCGCGAATTAACGGAAATAAAAATGCGCTCAAAAACCAGCGGTTTGCTTATGATTGGCGGCGGCGTTCCCAAAAACTTTGCGCAGGATACCGTTGTATGCGCCGAATGTTTGGGCGTGGAAGTCCCAATGCATCAGTATGCCATTCAAATAACTGTGGCAGATGTGCGCGACGGAGCATGTTCAAGTTCAACGCTTAAGGAAGCGTCTTCATGGGGAAAAGTTAATACTGCTTTCGAGCAAATGGTGTATGCCGAAGCAACAGCGGTTATTCCTCTGATAGCAAACTATGCCTATCAAAAAGGCGACTGGAAAAAACGGAAACCACGCAACTGGTCTGAAATATTTTAGACGGCAAAATAGCAGTTTAAATATATTTTATTTTTGCGAGTAAGTTGCATAACTTTATGCGGCAGCATGACGATTTGCCGATTTTACAAAAAACATGTAACTTTGTCAGTTGTAAATATTATTATGCAGTATTTTAATTTGATTATAACCTTATTATGACAACAGATATTCAACAAATAAAACAGCGTTTCGGAATAATCGGCAATAATCCCGAACTCAACAGAGCTTTGGATATTGCCTGTCAGGTTGCGCAAACAGACCTGTCTGTGCTGATTAGCGGCGAAAGCGGAGTGGGTAAGGAATTTTTTCCTCAGGTAATACATAATGCAAGTTTGCGCAAGCACAGCAAATATATCGCTGTAAACTGCGGCGCAATTCCCGAAGGAACTATTGATTCCGAGCTTTTTGGACACGAAAAAGGCTCGTTTACCGATGCAAAAGAAACTCGCAAAGGATATTTTGAAGTTGCCGATAAGGGAACAATTTTTCTTGACGAAGTTGCCGAACTGCCAATGTCAACTCAGGTAAGACTGTTGCGAGTACTCGAATCGGGCGAATTTATGAAGGTAGGTTCATCTGCCGTTCAAAAAACAAATGTCAGGGTGATTGCCGCAACAAATGTAAATTTGTCGTATGCAATACAGAACGGACGCTTCCGCGAAGATTTGTATTATCGCCTAAATACAATTCCGATAAATATTCCGCCTCTGCGCGAGCGCAAGGATGATATATATCTGCTATTCAGAAAATTTGCAGGCGATTTTGCCGAAAAATATAAAATGCCTGTCGTTTCACTTACGGATGATGCGCGTATTATGCTCGAAAATTATGAATGGAGAGGAAATATAAGGCAGTTAAAAAATATTACAGAGCAGTTATCAATAATCGAAGAAGCGCGCGAAATTGACGAAAACATGCTGTCGCATTATTTGCCCGACCAGTCGGCTACCCTACCGATGATTTTTGAAAAAACCGGCAGTACAAATTCGTTTGATACCGAACGCGAAATACTTTATAAAATACTGTTTGACATGAAAGCGGATATTAACGAACTTAAAAAAGTTGTTCACGATTTAAGTCTTGGGCGCGTAACAACATATTATCCCGCTGATACCGGCAGCGATTTTGCTCAAACAAATATTGTAACATCTGCAAATCCGGCATCTGTAAACATCACTGCAAAGCACAAAAATATTACCGAAACCGAAGAAATTGTCGACGAGCCGCTTTCCATTATCGAAAAAGAAATAGAACTCATACGCAAAGCGCTCGAAAAACACAGCGGTAGGCGAAAGCTGGCGGCAGGCGAACTTGGAATATCGGAACGTACGCTTTACAGAAAAATCAAAGAACATAATATTTGAAAATAACAAAATGAAAAAAAATCATATCAAAGCATATTACCTTTCAGCTGTCTTTTTTGCATGTATAATGACAGCTTCATGCGGAATTTATTCGTTTACGGGAGCATCATACGGAGCCGCAAAAACAGTAAGCATTGATTATTTTCAGAATATTGCGCCGATAGTAATACCTACGCTTAGCAATACATTTACCGAAGCGTTGAGAGAAAAATTTGTAAAGCAGACGCCGCTAAATCTTGTTACAAGAGATGCAGACCTTTCGTTTGAAGGCGAAATTCGCGACTATTCGGTCAATTCGATTGCCGTAACGGCAGAAGAAATCGCCTCGAAAAACCGCTTGACAATAAAAATACATGTGAAATTTACCAACAAACTTGATGAAAAATGGAGTTTTGACAGAGATTTTTCGGCTTATGACGATTTTGACAGTACGCAAAGCTTGAACAGCGTTCAGGATAATCTGATAAAAACAATAATCGAAAAGCTTATCGAAGATATTTTTAATGCATCTGTTGCAAACTGGTAAAAATTATGAATGCATCAACTTTTATATCAATAATGAAGATGGAATACAAACCGTCCGAAGAATGTGTAAAAGCTCTGCAAAACATGCTTGCCGAAAAGCCATGGTTTGCTATTGGACATCAACTGCTGGCAAAAGAAATTCAGCGTCTCGAACAGAATGATTTTGAAAATTACCCGGCTAAAGCTGCAATCTACAGCATGAATCGTAAATTGCTGTACGACAGATTATTCGATGCGGCTCAGAATCATAATAATATCGAACTGCAAAATTTTAATATGGAAGAACAGCAGTCGGGCGAAATACCAGAAGCGGAACAGCAGCCAATATTTGATTATCCTGTTGCCGATTATTTTGCAAATCAGACAGTAAGCATAAATGCAAACTCCGAAGATGCGGTTGACATGTTTTTAGCATCATCGCAAAAAATATCGGTAAAAACCGAAGACAATAAAAATGAAACTGTTGAAATTGACGAAGATGCAGATATGGAAACAATTATCGGGGATGATTTTGTAACCGAAACTTTGGCGGAAATATATGCCGGACAGGGTTATATTTCAAGAGCAATTAAGGTTTATGAAAAATTAAGTTTGCAGAATTCAAAAAAAAGTGTTTACTTTGCAACCCTTATTGAAAATCTGAAAAAAAGAAATTAAAAATTAAAAAAATAAACAAGCGATGTATTCAGTACTTATTGGTTTAATAGTCATTGTCAGCATTTTGTTAGTATTTATAGTGCTGATTCAAAATTCAAAAGGCGGTGGTCTTGCCGCAAATTTTGCTTCCGGAAATCAAATCTTCGGCGTTCGTCAAACTGCCGATACGGTCGAAAAAGCAACATGGTATTTGTCGATAACGCTCGGTTTGCTTTGCATTTTTGCAACTCTCAGACCTCCTGTTAATTCTACAGGCATAACAACCGAATCGTCCGTTCAGCGAAACAGTGAAATGCTGATGCAAAATCCTGCTGCACAACCCGGATTTGGAATAGAGCAAACTCAGCCGAACGAGCAGCAAATCCAGCAACAGCAAGATGAACAGACTGCAACTCCGCAGCCACAGGAGTAATACAATTAAACAGCAAAAACAAAAGTTTTATATTTAATGAAAATATCGATTTTTTTATGTTAATTTTGCAAAATGAAATTTATTAACAGATAAAAAACTAAAATATGGCATTAACAGTAAACGAATCAAATTTTAATGAAATTGTTACAAAGTCCGACAAATTGGTCGTTCTTGATTTCTGGGCAGAATGGTGCGGACCGTGTAGAGCCATTTCGCCTGTAATAGAAGAACTTGCGAAAGAATACGAAGGCAAGGCTGTTATCGGCAAGGTTGATGTTGACACAAACGAAGCAATATCCGCAAGGTACGGTATTCGCAATATCCCGACTGTAATCTTTATTAAAAACGGCGAAATTGCAGACAAAACAGTTGGCGCAATTCCGAAATCAACGCTTGTTTCAAAAATAGAAGCATTGTTATAATATTTTGTTTCAATTTGTTGCGAATGGGCGTAACGCAAAAAATAGGTAATAAAGGCGAAATAATCGCACAAAATTATTTGCTGCAAAACGGATTCAGAATACTTCATACGAACTGGCGATTTGGTTACAAGGAGCTGGATATTGTAGCGACAAGAAATTCGTATCTGCATGTTATTGAAGTAAAAACGCGAACATCCCAGTTCTGGGAAAATCCCAAAGATGCTGTTGTTATCCGAAAGCAGAAAAATATTATTGACGCCGCCGATGCTTATATTTCCAAATACAATATAAACATGGATGCACGTTTTGACGTTATTTCCATTGTTTTGACTGGCGAAACGCCTGAAATAGAATATATTCCCGAAGCGTTTTCTCCTGTTTTTTGAACTCGGAAATGATAACATCTCTTCAAAATCAACAAATAAAAGATGCAGTAGCACTGCACGGTAAATCGCGTGAAAGGCGGATGCAGAACAGATTTACAATCGAAGGACTGCGCGAAATAATCCTTGCCATCGCAAGCGGATATGTCGTTGAAACACTGTTTGTATGCGAAGATGTTGCAAAAATGGACATTATTGAAGCCGGACAGCAAATAGAAGTGTCGAAAGACGTATTTGCAAAACTTGCAATGCGCGAAAATTCGGATGGTTTTTTTGCAATAGCAAATACAAAATCTTTGCATATTGAGGACATAATTTTATCCGAAAATCCGTTTATAATAGTTCTCGAATCGATAGAAAAACCCGGAAATCTCGGTGCTGTTATCCGTACTGCCGATGCTGCAAAAGCGGATGCCGTCATAGTTTGCGATAATCTCTGCGATATTTACAATCCCAATGTTATTCGCTCAAGCATAGGATGCTTATTTACTCAGCAAGTATTGACGTGCACATCGCGGCAATGTTTTGAATTTCTGAAATCAAAAAAAATTGCAATCCATGCAGCCGAATTAAAAGCATCTCAATTTTACCATCAAACCGATATGTCGCAAGCCTGTGCTGTAATTATGGGAACAGAAGCCAGAGGATTAAGCGATTTTTGGATAAATAATGCGGATGTACGAATAAAAATCCCAATGCGCGGTGTGATTGATTCGCTGAACGTTTCGGTGTCGACTGCAATAATCACATTCGAAGCAATGCGTCAACGCGGATTTAAATAAATGATTGATTATCACTTATCCGGTATTCCTTATAGTTGCATAAACTGTTAATTAACAATATCAGACTTGATGTAAGCAAATTTCACATAAAAATAATACTAATTGGTTTGTTGTAATAAAAAAAACACTACTTTTATAGTATGAAACGGATAATAATATCGACAGCAATCATTTTGGCGTATTTGTCGTCGCTTGCGCAAACGTTCAAGCCTGATATTCTTGGCGGCAGGTTTGAGCAGGCAACAATCGTAATGCCCGACGACTACGAAGGTAATGTCGTCTGCACAATCATCCGCTTAAAGGCAAATGAATCCGCCGACAAGGCTGCGCTTTACATTCACGGATTTAACGATTATTTTTTTCAGCGCGAGCTGGCAGAGCAGTTTGTCGGCAACGGATACAACTTCTACGCTGTTGATTTGCGCAAATACGGACGTTCGCTATTGCCTCACCAAAACAAATGCAACATACGAAAAATAACAGAATATTATGCCGACATCGATACGGCAATATCAATAATATTGAAGGATAGAAATCGTTTAATCATACTTTGCGGACATTCTACCGGAGGACTTACGGCAAGCATGTACGCAAACGAAGGCAAAAAAAACAGTGCAATAAATGCGCTTTGGCTCAACAGTCCGTTTTTTGATATGAATATGAACCTGTTTTTTAAACATATAATAGTGCCTTTTGTTTCGACGCTGGGAGGATTAAATCCTAACATATCGGTTGCAACCGGAAATTCCAGACTTTACGGCGAAAGCCTGCATGTCGATTATCGCGGTGAATGGAATTATAATCTCAAATGGAAATCGCTGAAATCGCCAAGGATGAATTTCGGATGGATACATGCCATATACCACGCGCAGCACAAAATACGCAGGGGATTGCAAATTGCCTGTCCGGTACTTGTAATGCATTCCGGCAAATCTGTTAAAGCAGGAAAGTGGACCGACGACATTAGCCGCGCCGATATGGTTCTGGATGTTAAGGATATTAGAAAATATTCTCCAAAACTCGGCAAAAACGTTGTCGTTCAATCAATAGAAGATGGGAAACACGATTTGATACTGTCAGAAAAATCTGTCCGCAAAAAAGTTTATTACAGCCTTTTCAAATGGTTGAAAAGCATAATTTGAATTAGGTCGTGTTAACACGTAATTTTATATCTTTCCAGGAAAAATATTGATATGAAATTGACGAAAGCACAATACGATACTGTTTCGGAAAGTTTCCCGACCCGGCGCGGTAATGTAAGTTTAAGTAATTTAGAGGTCTTAAATGCCATTTTGATGACCGCCACTGTCTGTGGCATCAATGGAATCGCAAGTTGTCTGATTCCGGCTTTGGAAGCGTATGATAATACAAAATAGCAAACGATATTAAATATGAAACAGATAGAAAAAATTGCAGAAAACAGGAACTGTACGGCAGTAAGCATAGGCAGTTTAGATAAATTACCGGAATATTCATTTATCCATCCCAAGACAAATCAGGAAGTTCGGGGAAAGGTATTTGTCAAGGAAGCGACAAAGGCAACCGGAACGGAAATTTCGTTTACAACATTGCCCCCAAAGAGTGAATTACCTTATTTCCATTTTCATAACAAGGACGAGGAAACTTACATCATTTTAAAAGGAGCAGGATATTATCAGGTAGATGACGATTGCTTTCCTATCGCCGAAGGAAGCGTAATTCGAGTTGCGCCTCAGGGCAAAAGAGGATTGTGCAATACATCGGATACGGAAATGATTTACATCTGTGTTCAGTCCAAAGAAAATTCGCTGGAAGAACATACAACGGACGACGGCGAACGGGTTGTGGTCGAACCGAAATGGAGGAAATGAAAACCGCGATTTATTACACCTCAAAATACGGAACGACCGTCGGGGTCGCACGAATGATTGCCGAATGATTAACATATACTGCGTGCGGTTTGGTTTTGTACATTGGTCAGGGCATTTATATCAATGGGCAGGAAGATCGGCAAGCCCGTTTTATTGCAGGGTATTCATTTCTTATTTATGAATCCCGTCAGGGGGGAAAAGTTACTGCTGTCGGTTACGATAAACAGACGCTCTTTTTTGCCGCGAAAAATATCCTCGTCAACTTCTTATCTGTATGGCAGAAAAAATGTCGGGGAAATTGTGCGCCTCGTCAATGACAGCACCCCGGGAAAAGTGGTTGATAAAAGCTTTCACGTCGTTCATCGCTTCTATTCGCGGAGGGATATCTTCAAAATTGACAGATGACAGGTCAGAGAAAAGATTACGGACAAGCGTGGTTTTCTCCGACTGGTGAGGTCCCGTGAGCGTGATAACGCGGTAAAACATTGAAACCTCCAAAATTTGCTCTTTCAAAAACCTGTTAATAAACATAGTATCTTATATGGACAAATTAGGCAGTTGTGTACTCAATTTGCCCGCAAAGATAATTCCTTTTTGATTACCGGGCAAATATTTGTTTTAATCGTGTAAACCAATATGTCAAAGAACGCTTATTCAATTGAAAATTGAAGGTTGAGAACTGGAAATTAATTTTCAACTTCTGTCGAAACGGACATTTTTCAATACCGCTTTCAGTTCCACGCCGGAGGTGAAGACGACCTTCACACCTTTAATCAGGCTGGCGTTGAACTCTTCGGCGGTCGGTGCGCCTTCGCTTTGCAGGTTGAGGCGCAGGGTGGCGAAGTCGCCGAGCGCAAATTTGCCTTCATTCACGGTGCTGGCGTAAAACAGGCCATCCGCCTTCGAATCTTGCGGATTCTTCCACTGAATTACCTTGTATTTCATACTCTTACATTATTTATTTGTTTATCAGTTACTTTTTTGCATAAAAAAAGCGTGTAAACCTTTGAGTGACCGATTTACATGCCTGCCTGTCTTTCCTCAGCCGGATGGTTTCAGTATAAAAATCCGAACATCCACAGGGGGATTTTGTTGTCGAACCCGTATTCAATATCATCGGCGGCGATATAAGCATCCGGAAGCGAATAGATCTGCCGGTTGTTTTTGCTTTTCCCGCCTGTTTCAAAGGTATATTTCCCGTCAATCGGAAAATCGTCCTTTGCGGGATATTCCACCCTGTGCCGGTAATCCGGTTGATTGAAAAAGAAACTTTCCCGAAAATTTCCGATATTGGCGCGACCGGTTGCCAGGGCATAAGCCGGATTCGTATTTTCGAGAAAAACCTTGTCGGGTTTTTGCAGTTTGCTCATTCCCGTACTGTTTTTGTACAAATGTTTTGTCAGATGCGTTTCCTGCAAATAATGCAGATAATACGCAAGCGTTGTGCGGTTGATGCCGATATACCCGCTCAATTTACTCTTTTCAGGTAGCGAAAAGTACTTTCAATCTCCCGTACCGTGTTGTATATTTCCCGTATAACTTCTTCAGTCGGTTCTTTTATCGAATACCTGACAAAATAAAAGCTCTTGATTGTTCTTTTCGCTTCCATGATCTGGAAGTGACGATGCCGTTCATTTTGTTACAGATTAAACCGCTCGCGAATTTATAAATCAATAATTAGTATTATTTATGATTTATTATTGCTTCTTGTATTGTTTAGTTGGAAAATAAATGGTTAGTTTGCAGTCATATTCAAGCAAAATATTTTTTATTTAAAAAAGTCAATCGGTTTGGCGTGACAGATTATAATTTCTAATATCATAACAGGAAATGATTATAAACTAAATATATAATGCTATGGAAGAAAAAAGAGAAGTACTTTATCATTTTACGATTTACATTTGTTGTGAGAAAATTAACCTGGAAAGGTCTTATTCTATGTATAACTGTACAAATATGCAGTTAATCGGTTTGGCTGTTTGTGATAGTATATCCATTTATTTATAAATATATTTTTATGAAAACATCATTAAGAGAAAGTATTTGCGCAAAACAACTCAAGCGGGCTGTTTTGCTATTGAATGTTTTCCTGTATTCCCAGCTTTTATATGCGCAAAGTGTGGGTGTAAAGGGAATTGTGACGGATGTTGCCGGCGAGCCTCTTGTCGGCGCTAATGTGGTAGAGAAAGGTACAACCAATGGAATTGTTACCGATGTGGACGGCAGTTTTAGCCTGAATGTCTCACGTGGAGGAGCTTTAGTTATATCATACGTAGGATATAACTCGCAGGAAATCAGTGGTGTAGACCTCGTGGGGGGGGGGGGGGTAAACCTCTAATCATCAAGCTGATAGAAGATTCGCAAGCCCTGGAGGAAGTGGTTGTAGTCGGATACGGTACGCAGAAAAAAGGAAATTTGACAGCGGCGATCAGTACCATCAAGGCAGCGGATATTCAAACGACCACCGCAACCTCCATAGCTCATAAACTGCAGGGAAAAATGCCCGGTCTGAATATTCGTCAGAATACGGGAGAGCCCGGTACTTATGATAATGCAATCAATATTCGGGGTTTCGGTTCACCTTTGTATGTAATAGACGGGATTCAGCGTCCGGCTTCCGTATTCCAGCGGATAAACGGCGCCGATATTGAGAACATCTCTGTTCTGAAGGATGCAGCGGCGGCTGTCTACGGGATAAATGCCGCCAATGGAGTAATGATCGTGACAACCAAACGTGGCGGAAAGGGAAAAACCGATTTCAATTTCAGTTCAACGGTCGGTTTTTCAACACCTACGGAAGTTCCGCGGATGTGTAACGCCTACGAATATCTGACGTTGCGGAATGAAGCGAATATCAATATTGGATTGGAACCGTTTGTTACGAAGGAAGAACTTGAAAAGTGGAGAATCGGTGGTCCGGGTTATGAGAGTACGGACTGGTATAGCGCTACCTTCAATGATTATTCCATGCGTCGGGAATATAACCTTTCGGCCGAAGGGGGGACGGATAAACTTTCCTATTATTTTGATTTGGGTGGAGCATTTGACAACAGCATATTAAAAACGAATGACCTGTTTTATCAGCGGCTCAGTTTCCGTTCGAATATATCCGCACAGCTTACCGACCGGTTCCGGGCTATCGTGAATATAGCCGCTGTGAATGATAAAAGGGAATTTCCGGCGTTTCAAGTTTTTAATATATGGCGAAGCGTTGTTTCAAGTATACCAATCAAAAAGGTTTATGTCAACGACAATCCGCTGTATCTGAACCGTACAATGGATGGCCAGTCCATGAATCCGGTAGCTCTGGCGTCAAGTGATTTGACGGGATATTACCGTTCAAACAACAATGACTATGTTACTTCTCTGGAATTGAGCTACGAAGTGCCTTTCATTAAGGGCCTTGAATTGAGAGGCATAGCGGCGTATGATAAGGCATACAATATGGGCAAAGGCGTTTTCAAAGATTTCGCTATGTATGATTATAATGCGGAAACCGATACCTACCAGGCTACCAAGTTCAATGAGCCGGCCAACGTTAGCAATTCCTATTCCAACGTATATTATACAACGGTACGGGGCCAGGCAGATTACAGGACGGTACTCAATAATGATCACAATATCAGCGCTACGCTGGTATACGAAGTAAAAGATGCGGCCGAACGTCATGCTTCTATCCTGAAATATTTTGACTTCTATACGAATGACCAGATTGATCAGGCCGGTGATACGAATGCCCAGTCCGGCGGGAATGAATGGCATACGCGGAACATGTCATATATCGGACGGGCGAATTATGACTATAAGGGACGCTATCTGATTGAGTTTGCCGGCCGGTACGACGGTTCCTACCGGTATCATCCCGACCGGCGATGGGGACTTTTCCCGCTTGTGTCGGGCGGATGGCGCGTTTCGGACGAAAAATTCATGAACCCGCTCAAACCCGTGCTGTCCAATTTGAAACTGCGGGCGTCGTATGGAAAAATCGGCGAAGACGCGGGCGACCCGTTCCAGTATTTACCGGGATTCACAACCGGCGGCGGATGGTGGGAATTTAGCGACGGCAAGACTACGCTGGGACTGAACACGCCCGCCATCGTAAATGAAAGATTGAGCTGGATAAATTCCACATTGACGGATATCGGTATTGACTTGAATTTGTTCAATAACAAGCTGGCGGTCACATTCGACTGGTACCGGAAAGACCGTTCCGGTCTGCTGGCCTATCGGCATGTGTCGCTTCCCAATACTTACGGAGGCACCTTCCCGCAGGAAAATCTCAATAAGGACAGGGTAAGGGGTTTTGATTTTTCGTTCGATTATAAAAATAAAATAGGCGATTTAAGCTACAAGGTGTCCGGTAATTTTAATTATGCCAGGACTGTGACTGTTTATATCGAACAGGGAGGCTATTCCAACTCGTGGGATATCTACACGGGGAATCAAATAGACCGTTATCAGGGAGTCGTGTGGAATTACCACGTTGTCGGTCAATACAGGTCGGAAGAAGAAATTTTAGCCGCTCCGATACAGAATGGAAGTCAGGGGAATCGTTACGTACTTCCCGGTGATTTTATTTATGAAGACGTCAATGGCAACAATTTGCATGACTGGGATGACAGACGCCCTCAGTATTACGATGGAAGCCCGAAAATGAATTACGGATTGACCCTCGGCGCTTCATGGAAAGGATTCGACGCCAGCGTTATGTTCCAGGGCGCGGCAATGTTCTCTATCATGTTTACCGGCGCTTACAGTACGATGTTCTGGATGGAGGCGAACCTGCCTGCTTATTTTATGGACAGGTGGCATAAGGAAGACCCGTATGATCCGAACAGTTCGTGGATACCCGGAAAATGGCCGGCGATGCGTCCTGTAAATGAGGCGGGAGCATTGTATGAAGACAGCGATGCCTGGCGGAAAGACTGTTCCTACGTCCGGTTAAAAAATATCGGGTTGGGTTATACATTTCCTCAACGTTATTCGCGAAAAGTCGGTTTGAATAGCCTGAGACTGTTTGTCGACGTCAATAATATTTATACGTGGGCGGACAGCTTTATCAAGCCGTTTGATCCTGAAAAGAGGGGAGGAGGCAATGATACCGGATGGACATACCCAATCATGAGGACATTTAATATTGGGTTGGATATTCATTTTTAATGACATGATATACAAAATCAAAATACGAAGAGATATGAAGAATTTGATAATAGCAATGATAACCGTCCTGTTTACGGCAGGATGCAGTGATTATCTGGAATTGAAACCGACGGACAAGGTAACGCCGGAGAGCGTTTTTGCCAGTGAAGGAGGTATTGAAGCCTTTCTGGCAAATCTGTACCGTAACATGCCGATTGAAGATTTTAACTGTGTGCCCGGACAGGGTATGAACTGGTGTCGGAGAATGCCAATAATGCCGGATTTTATGAATATGTCATAACCGATGACGGGATCAGTTCGGACTGGAGCGAATTTGGTGGAGCGTATGACTGGTGGGACGCCGGTTACCGCTTCAATAAAGATGTCAATCTTTTTTTCAGTTACATACCGGCCGTTACATCCGTCACCGAATCTGTCCGGAAAACATTGTACGGCGAGGCCTATTTTTTGCGGGCATACGCATATTATGCATTAGCCAAGCGGTACGGGGGCGTCCCGATCATCACTTCGATTGCCGATATTTCCGATACCCTGGCTTTGTATGTGCCGAGAAGTACGGAAAAAGAAACGTGGGATTTTGCTTTGGCGGCCTGTGATTCTGCGGCCATGTATTTGGGCGAGGGCGACGGAAATGGGCGGCGGGCGACCAAATGGGCTGCCATGGCTTTGAAATCAAGGGCGGCGCTTCATGCCGCATCGGTTGCCAGGTATTGGAACGAAGCGCCTCTGTCGGGACGCGCCGTAGATGAAAAATTAGTCGGCGGAATGACGCAGGCAGATGCATTAAATTATTACGGACAATGCATTGAGGCTGCCGGACAAATCATAGACGCGGACGCTTTTTCGCTTTATAGACCGTCGCCGGCTAATGCGGAGGAAGCGGCCGAGAATTATCGCCTTCTGTTTGAAAATCCCAATAACGCGTTGGAAGAAGTCATCTTCCTGAAAGGCTTTGACCGTATCGGCGCCGGTTATGGAAGCAATCAGGATAACTGGGGCAATCCGGCGCAACCAGCCGGTCCATGGCCGCATCCCGGACGCTTTAACCCCACGCTGGATTTGATTGACGTGTATGAGAGCTATTCCGATCCGGGACATTCTTCGCCGATTGTAACTACGACCGACGGGAAT
>JAISDB010000065.1 GCA_031265155.1 Prevotellaceae bacterium
GCGCGTGGCGGGATTTTCGGCAGTTTCGAATTTAGAGGCAAAGTCGCTTTGCAGTGCAGTAAGTTCCGTAACTGTGCCTGCGGGAATTTGCCAGCCCGTTGCATGCGTGCCAAGGTAGCCGACTGCCGTTTGCAGCCATTCGGCAAATGAGCTATCTTTCGTTGGAATAAAATCAGTATTTTCCATAATAGTAAATTTTAATTATTATTCAAAAATTTTAATATATTGTTTGTCAATATTTTACTGTCCTAAATAAATGCTTTACTGTCTTAAGTAAATGTTTTACCGTCCTAAGTAAATGCTTCGCTGTCCTAAATAAATGTTTTACTGTCCTAAGTAAATGTTTTACTGTCTTAAATAAATGCTTTACTGTCTTAAGTAAATGTTTTACTGTCCTAAGTAAATGTTTTACTGTCCTTTGCAAAAATTTTGCTGTCTATTTAAAATTCTCTGTCCGATAATTTACATTATAGGACAATATAAGCACCAATAAATCAAATATATAAATGAGTTTTTAAAAATTTATGAAATTTTATTAAATTTTGTAATATTCTAAAATATAATTACTTTCGTACGTTAAAATAAAAATATAATGTAAATTATAGGACAAAAATTAATTATTTAAATATTCAATTTATTAAAAAAACAGATTTATGAAGAAAATTCTATTAATTATGATGGTTGCTATGCTTTGTGCAGCAACAGCAAATGCCCAAATTAAGTTTGGAGTAAAAGCAGGTCTTAACTTGTCAAGTCTTTCTGATATAAAAGTAGAAGGATCGGGAGCCAGTCTTTCATTATTAGAAAGTGATGGTATGGTAGCAGGTTTTCATGTTGGCGGTTTCGTTAATTTCAGTTTCGGACAATATATCGGACTTCAACCCGAACTGCTGTTTTCTATGCAAGGTGGTAAGCAAAAACTTAACCAGCAGATTTACGACGTATCTGCTGTTTCAGATCTTACTTTAGATTATATCAATATTCCGATATTGGTGGACATCAAGCCTTTTGCCAATTTCAGTGTGTTAGTCGGTCCGCAAATCGGCTTTAATATTTACAAATCGGTTACATCAGACGGTGAAACCATCTCCGGCAGCGATTTTGATAAGTCATTAGAAGAGGAGTTTGGTAAAAATCCTTTTAAAAGTTTAGATTTTGCAGCAGTAATAGCTCTGCAATATACTTTTATTGAGCACTTGACAGTTGGAGCGCGTTACAACATTGGTTTGACAAATGCTTTCAGCATAAGTGAATCGGGCGCTAGCGCAAAAGGATGGAAAAATAATGTACTTCAGCTTAGCGTAGGCTGGACTTTCTAAACATTTGCATTATTATTCAGTATTATAAAGGAACTGTCTTCAAAGACAGCTCCTTTTTTTTACACTTCGCTAATACAGGAAATTGTTGAACGGATAGCGACCCGCATGAATTTCGGCAACAATCCTGTAAATATCGCCGCGTAATTTTTCTATATTAATTTTATTTTTTGCAGAGACAAAAATGCACGGAGTATTTTCCTTTGCAATCCAGCTTTTCATTAACTGCTCAAGCGAACAGTTTTCTGCTGTTACCGGAGTCAAATCATCTGCGGTTTTTTCGACAAAAGTGTATGCATCTGTCTTGTTGAACACAAGAAAAACCGGCTTATTTGCCGCCCCCATATCAACCAGAGTTTGCTTTACGACATTTATCTGTTCTTCGCAATTCGGATGAGAAATATCAACAACGTGAACCAATACATCGGCTTCGCGAACTTCGTCGAGCGTTGACTTGAACGATTCTATCAATTGTGTTGGCAATTTGCGAATGAAGCCAACCGTGTCGGAAAGCAAAAACGGAAGATTCTCAATTACTACTTTACGTACGGTTGTGTCGAGCGTAGCAAACAGTTTGTTCTCTGCAAAAACTTCCGACTTACTCAACAGTGTCATGAGCGTTGATTTTCCCACATTGGTATATCCGACCAGCGCAAGCCTGACCAGACTGCCGCGATTTCCACGCTGCGAAATCATTTGCCTGTCAATTTTTTTAAGCTGTTCTTTAAGCTTTGCTATGCGTTCAAGAATAATTCTTCGGTCGGTTTCCAACTGTGTTTCGCCGGGTCCGTAACGCCCGATTCCACCGCCGCGCTGGCGCTCCAAGTGCGTCCACATTCGCGTAAGGCGAGGCAGTAAATATTGATACTGAGCCAGCTCGACCTGAGTTTTTGCATAAGCGGTTTTGGCTCTTCGCGCAAAAATATCAAGAATAAGGCTTGTGCGGTCAAGAATTTTACAGTCTAATATTTTCTCAATATTTTTCAGCTGAGATGGAGTCAGTTCATCATCAAAAATTGCAATATCAATTTCGTTTTCCTTTATATAATTCAGAATTTCAACAATTTTTCCTGATCCTGCAAAGGTTTTTGAATTTGCGCGTTCAAGCCGCTGCGTAAACGACTTTACGGCGATGGCGCCTGCCGTTTCAGCCAAGAATTTCAGTTCGTCGAGATATTCTTTTGTTTGCGCATCTCTTTGTTCTTTGGTGATTATGCCAACAAGTACGGCGCGTTCACGAAATTCCTCTATTTTATTGCTTGTGTTACGTTCCAATGTTTTTATTTCTTCCGAAGCATTAAATTAAATATTACCTTGTTGCCAAATCTACCGCTTTTGCAATCGCGGCGTTTAATCCGTCGACTTTTTTGCCGCCGGCGGTTGCAAAAAAAGCCTGTCCGCCGCCGCCACCTTCAATTTCTTTTGCAGCTTCGCGAACAATTTGTCCTGCGTCTTTTCCGCCTGCAACCAGATCATCGCTAAAGGCAACAATAAGCACAGGCTTGTCCAAATCGCCGCATCCTACCACTATTGCAGTTTTTTCAAGTTCCTTGCGCATTTCAAAAACTATGCCTTTCAGCTTTTCTGAATAAATCAAAACAAGCGCTTGCACAACATTTACACCGTTGATAACTTCAATGTTTTCAAGCATTTTGTGTTTCAGCGATTTGATTTTTTCCTGCATTAAATCGTCGAGCTGCTTTTTCAGATTTTCATTTTCGTCAAGCGATTTTTTAATTGACTGAATAAATGCGGGACTGTTGTTGAATAACTGTCGAATTTGTTTTAGAGAATCGACAAATTCGTAAACGATATTTTCTGCATTTTCGCCTGTTGTTGCTTCGATTCGGCGTACGCCTGCCGCAATTGCCGATTCGTAAATTATTTTGAAAAAACCTATTTGACCTGTTGCAGCAGCATGTGTTCCACCGCACAGTTCAACAGATTCGCCGAATTTTATTACGCGAACAACATCCGAATATTTTTCGCCAAACAGCGCTATTGCTCCCATGTTGCGAGCTTCGCTTATCGGTACGCTCCTGTTTTCGCTGCGCGGTTCGTTTTCGCGAATTTTTTCGTTTACCGTTTTCTCAATTTGTCGAATTTCATCGTCGCTTACCTTTTGAAAATGCGCAAAATCAAACCGCAAGTAATTTGAATTTACCAGCGAACCCTTTTGCTCTACGTGTTTTCCCAAAATTTTTCGCAGTGCATAGTGCAAAAGATGCGTGGCAGTGTGATTATTGGCTGTTGCCGTACGTTTTTTTACATTTATGCTTGCGCGAAATTTTGCTGCAGGATTTTTCGGAAGCTGCCGTGCAATATGTATTATTAAATTATTTTCCTTGATGGTATTTATAATTTCTACTGTTTCATTTTGCGATTCTATGATTCCGCTGTCGCCGACCTGTCCGCCGGATTCTCCGTAAAAAGGCGTTTTATCGAAAACAAGATGCACCGCTGTTTCCGATTTTGTTTTCACAACACGGTAGCGTGAAATTTCGACATCGAGTTCCGTTTGGTCATAACCTAAAAATTCTTCTTCCTGAATTTCTTTGATAACCGTCCAGTCGTCGGTTTCGACTGCCGCAGCATTACGACTGCGACTTTTTTGCATGTTCAATTCGTTGCCGAATTCCTTTTCGTCAACAGTAAAATTATTTTCGCGTGCAATAAGTTCGGTAAGATCAACAGGAAATCCGTATGTATCGTACAGGGCGAAAGCCGATTTTCCATCTATTACGGTTTTATTTTCCGCCTTTATTTTTGAAATAATATTGTCTAAAAGATGCATTCCGTGTTCTATTGTGCGCAAAAATGCAGATTCTTCTTCTGTAATAACTTTTTCGATAAGCGTTTGCTGCGCTTTTATTTCGGGAAAAGCATCGCCCATTGAACTTACAAGCATAGGTACAAGTTTATTGATAAACGGTTCGTTGAAATCAAGAAAAGTATATCCGTAGCGAACTGCGCGCCGCAATATACGGCGTATTACATAACCGGCTTTATTGTTTGATGGAAGCTGACCATCGGCAATCGAAAAGCATATTGCACGCAAATGGTCGGCAACAACTCGCATGGCAATATCGGTTCTGCCGGACGCGCCATATTTTTTATTTGAGATTTCTGCAATTTTTTGTATTATAGGCTGAAAAACATCCGTATCGTAATTACTCTTTTTCCCTTGAATTGCCATACATAAACGCTCGAATCCCATTCCGGTATCAACATGCTTTTCGGGAAGCAGCTCGAGCGAACCGTCGGCTTTACGGTTGTACTGAATAAATACCAGATTCCAGATTTCTATTACAAGCGGATTGCCTTTGTTCACCAGGTCTTTTCCGTCTGTTTGTTTACGTTCCTCATCATCGCGCAAATCAATATGAATCTCGCTGCACGGACCGCACGGACCGGTATCTCCCATTTCCCAGAAGTTGTCTTTTTTGCATCCGAGCAAAATTCTGTCTTCCGGAAGAAATTTTTTCCAGTATCCGGCAGCTTCGGTATCAGCGGCAAGACCGTCGTCGTCGCTGCCTTCGCAAACGGTTGCATAAAGCCGTTCGGGATTTAACTTGTAAACATCAACCAGCAGTTCCCAAGCCCATTCAATAGCTTCTTTCTTGAAATAATCGCCAAAACTCCAGTTTCCGAGCATTTCGAACATTGTATGATGATAGGTATCGTATCCTACTTCTTCCAGGTCATTATGCTTTCCGGATACACGCAAACATTTTTGAGTGTCGGCAACGCGCCTGTTTTTTGCAGGAGCATTTCCCAAAAAAATATCTTTGAACTGATTCATTCCCGCATTAGTGAACATCAATGTCGGGTCGTTTGTTACAACCATTGGCGCCGATGGAACAATAACATGCTGTTTTGACTTGAAAAAGTTTAAAAAATTCAGTCTGATTTCTTTAGAATTCATATTGAAAAATCCTTATTTACTTGTTTATATGATAATATATTCTTTTATTTTGTTAAAATAGTTGTAAAATTAATTTTTTTTACCGAACTTTACCAAGTTTTTTGTTTCTTTTTTTAAATGTCACGACAAAAATACAAATTAAATACGGAAAGTTTAGATTTTGAAGTCATAAAAATTCCTTTGCGGCGCAAAACACAACGTTTTTTTGTAATGTTTTTGCTGTCGTTAATTCTGTTTTTTATTTATGCCTATATCTATTCTCAATTTTTTGAAAGCCCAAAAATCATACTTCTGAAAAGCGAAACCGTAAACATACAGTTGAAATACGAACTTCTTCTTAAAGATATAGAAAATGCCGACAAGTCAATAACGGCAATCAACAACAGAGATCAAAACGTGTATCGAACGCTTTTTGGACTGGACAAAATATTTTATAATTCAAACAGAAAAAATGCTGGTGAACGAAATGGAGATTTACTGCACAATGTAAGCAAAACCTTCACGGGGCTTGATGATTTTCGCCGTAAAATTTACATACAGTCAAAATCATTTGATATAATTTCAAAATATGCAGCAAATATGGAAAAAATGGCATTATGCATGCCATCTATTCCTCCGATTGATTTGGAAGAAGTACGGAGAATAGGAAATTACGGATACCGTATCGACCCGTTCTTTGGAGACTGGCGTCATCACGACGGACTGGATTTTGCAACAGATACGGGTAATCCTATTTACGCTACGGGAGATGGCGTAATTGCAGCAGTAGTGTATTCAAATTCGCCGACAAGCTACGGCAACAGAATTGATATTGAACATGGATTTGGTTACTTAACGCGTTATGCGCATCTTTCAAAAATACTTGTTAAAGAAGGAATGCAGGTAAAGCGCGGAGATATGATAGGCTTGTCCGGAAATACCGGAAAATCAACAGCTCCTCATTTGCATTATGAAGTAAGATACTATGGAAAGCCGATGTATCCTAAAAAATATTATGTTGATGAATCAGCCGAAATCAGTTATGACCAAATTATAAACAGAGATAAAAAATGAACGAATGGAAATACGATGAGCAGTCGATGACATATAAAAAAATTAAAAAGGCAAGACGGATATTACGGAATTGCATTGTGTATTTTGTTTCGTCAATCGTACTTGCCGTAATTTATTATGTGATTTTTGCACTGACAATAGATACAAAACAGGAAAGGCAGTTCAAACAGGAATATGCATATCTTGAATCGGCATACGACTCGCTCGGCATGAATTTTGTGAAAGCAAAATCTGTTCTTGAACATTTAAAACAAAAAGATACGATGATATACCGTTCGGTATTCAAAACCGATCCGACAGAATCGGGATTAACATTTGAAACGCGAAATTTTAGCATGGCAAGCATAATGGAAAATTACAATATTGTAAATATGACATCTGCTACTATAAACCGGCTTGTTGACCGCGTTCGTAATAACAGGGCAAAAATGGAAACGGCGCTCTCAAAAATCAATAGCGATAAAACAAAATTCAGAAATATTCCCGCAATACAGCCTGTCGAAAATAAAAATCTTAAATACAACAGCGTATCGGTAGGAATGAAAATACATCCTTTTTATCGTATTCCAAAAATGCATACAGGTTTGGATTATACGGTTCCGATAAATACGAAAGTTATTGCAACAGCCGATGGCATTGTCGAAAACATTGTAGAAGATGCGGCAAAAGGAATAGCAATTTATATCAATCACGGCAATGGCTATACAACGGTTTACGCTCATCTTTCCAAATCGCTGGTTGGCAAAGGCGCAAGCGTACAGCGCGGCAAGCTGATAGCATTGTCGGGCGATTCGGGATTGTCGATTTTTCCGCATTTGCATTACGAAGTCTGGCAAAACGGCAAACTGATAAATCCTATAAACTGTTTCTTTGCCGAACTGAATCCTACTCAACTCAAAACAATGATATATGCATCATCAAACATAGGGCAATCGCTGGATTAGCAAAACCAATTATATTAAGTTCGATAAAATATTACAATTATGGGCGCTGCTAATTAAGTATATATAAAGTATTATTTCGACAGTGCTAGCAAAAGCACGGACAATTTTAGTTTATCTTATTGATTATCACCAATAAAGACAACAATAATTTTTCAATTATGCAACTTTTTTTGAACTTTTCTTATCCAAAACTCAGGTTACTGATTCGCATTAATAAATGATGTTACGCACAATCGGTCAGAGCCATACAGTCCTGAAAGGACGTAATTTTCATAACCTGCGATCGATGACTACAAGTCAAGGAAACTGCAATATCATACTGCCTGAAAGGCAAAACAGCTTTAACTGTCTTGCGTAATATGAGTTAATAAATGATTTGTTTCCTTTTTAAGGAGAAACTAAGTAAACAATGTCCCGTAGGGGACAGAATGTTAGTAGAAAGAGACACAACGTACATGTCGCGCGGGTTGCCTGATGTATTTCAAGTCAACGTCAACGCTTCGCACGAAACATACAAGGAATGCTTTTTTTACCGACATTTTGTCTCTGTAAGACGATAATTATTAAATTTTTAGCTCATTAATTTTACTCGTAAGGAACGACTAATTACGCTCTATGTGCTTTTATTAAAAACTCATGGAGATTTCATATCATAAATTTATATCTGATTTGTTTATTGTCATTTAATTTTCCTTTTTATATGCTTCTATTCCGCTTTTCAGAAACTGCACAAAACCGCTTATATCCAAATCATAGTTGCGCGGTGGCACGAGAACTTTGCCGTTGCGTCCTTCCAAAACATAATGCGGCTGCGATATTGCATTGTATTTATTGAAAACGAAATTGAAATTTACTTTTCCGAGCGTTTTCAATAACTTGCCGTTTTCTGTGGTAATCCATTCGCTTTCGGGCAATGTTTTTCTGTCATCAATATACAGAGCAAGGACGACATATTCATTATTCAGTATATCAATAACTTCCGGAGCAGACCAGACACGAGCTTCCATTTCGCGGCAATTTACGCAACCGTGTCCTGTAATGTCGATAAATAAAGGCCTGCCGACTTTTTCGGCATATTCGACTGCTTCCCTGTAATCGAAAAATCCTTTAAGCCCGTGGGGAAGATGCAGAAACTCGCCGTATTTTACATTTTTACCTTCATCATTTATTTGCAGCGCCGGTTTTTGCGATTCAACAATAAAATCCTGAGTTGTCAGCGGCGTAAGATAACCCGAAAGAGCCTTAAGCGGAGCGCCCCACATTCCCGGAATTAAATAAACGACAAAACTGAACGTTATTATCACCAGCGCAAGACGCCCAACGCCGATATGCCCGACTTCGCTGTCGTGAGCAAACTTTATCTTGCCCAAAAGATAAAATCCCATCAGCGAAAACACGACAATCCATACGGCAAGATATATTTCGCGGTCGAGAATGTGTAAATGATAAGCCTGATCGACCGTTCCAAGAAATTTCAAACTCAATGCAACTTCAATAAATCCGAGAATAACTTTTACGGAATTGAGCCAGCCGCCGCTTTTCGGCAATTTGTTCAACACTGCGGGAAACAGCGCTGCAAGAATAAACGGCATCGCAAAAACGGCAGAAAAGACAAGCATCACAACTATCGGAGTCCAAAATTCGCCTGCAAATGCTTTTATTATTATTGTGCTGACAATGGGGCCTGTACACGAAAACGAAACAAGAACCAGCGTTAAAGCCATGAAAAATATTCCGATAATGCCGCCTTTGTCTGCATTTTTGTCGCTTTTGTTGACCATCCGGCTTGGCAATGTTATATCGAACGCTCCGAAAAACGATGCTGCAAAAATTATAAACACAAGGAAAAATACTGTATTCGGCAGCCAGTGAGTTGACAGCCAGTTAAAAATGCTTGCAGTTGTATCATCTCCGCCGATTGTTCTTATAATCAAAATAATGGCTGCTATCGGCAATGTATAGAGCAGAATTATAAAAAATCCGTAAATCGACGCGCCCGCTCTGCCTTTTGCCCTGTTTTTCGAGCCTTTCATAAAAAACGATACCGTCATCGGAAGCATTGGAAAAACGCATGGAGTAAGAATTGCTACCAGTCCCCATAATATTGCATCGATAATATAAGACCAAAGCGACCTGTCTCTGTCGGTCTGATTTGTTTCGGTAATCTGGCTCTGTTCTTCTGTTGAACTATTTGAAGCAGCCGTACCGTTTTGCGAGCCGATGTTTATCGTAAAGTCTTCATCTGTAGGAGGAAGACATTGCCTGTCGTCGCAAACCATCCATTCTACGTTGACTTTCAGGCTTGCGCCTCCGTCGGATAGTTTCACTTTTTGACCGAATCGCGCTTTTTTCTCAAACGACCCGATTTCCATTCCAAACATATCGTCAAATTTCCTGACGGGTTTGTCTATCATTTCCACAGAGCCGATTAGACTTGCGTTTTCGGGTAAATCAAATGTAAACGCTGTTGCATTTGGACCATCTTCATAAGGACCGATATCGTACAAATGCCAGCGATTTTCGATGTCGGCTTCAAAAGTTATTTGATAAACGGAACTTTCGATTTGTGTTACCGATGTTTTCCAGCTTACGGGATTTTGCTGTGCAAAACCGAATGTTCCACACAGCATAATTATCATTACATATATGCAGTGAAATAAATTTTTCATAACTGTTTTCCTGTATTTTTATTCAAAACGCAAAAATAATGAAATATTTTTAATGACTGCCTGTTTAATGATTTTCATGCTTCATAAAGTCAATGAAATTGCAGTAAGTGTATTGCCGCTGCGTTTCTGTTTTTATACGGTATGAAAAATATTTCCGTTAAATGTATCAATTTGTGAAATATTTTTGGATGTATTTCAAATAAAAATTGTAAATTTGCCGTATAAAATGAAAAGATTAATATGTAGAATAGAAAAGAAAAAAGACATATAAATAAAGCGTTAAAATTAAAATCTTGCTTCTGAAACTTAGACAATTTCAAAAGATTTAACAAGAATAAGTATAAATGACGCTCGTGTATTTGCGGGCTTATTTTCTTGTTAAATAGGTAGTCTAAGACCTCAGAAGCGGATGTAAGTCCGCTTTTTTATTTGTATAACTCACACAACGAAACAGATAAATTTTTAATAACAGTCTAAATTAAATTTTATGTATCAAAAAACTACAAAAACAGAAGCAGGCGCTGATTTTAACAGCGCAATGGAGCAGAAACCATTGGAAAAACGGGCGATCCTGAAAAACCATAAGAGCAGGAGAAATCTGAAAGTTTTAATGCTGCTTTTCTTTCTTTTGCCGGTTTCTCTATTTGCACAAAAAAACGGAAAAACAGGTTTTATCTTTGTTAACGGAAACAGCAATTGGGGAAAAGATTATAAAGTTATCTATTATGTTGACCCTTTACATGTAAAAAGCAATTCTCTGAAGATCGGAGATATTATTACGCATGTAGATGGCGTAAGTACATACCAAATAGACAATGCAAAATTTACAAATCTCTGCAGAGGCGAAGTCGGTTCTGAAGCAGAATTTACCGTACTGCGAATGGGAAATCCAAATCCCGTTAAAGTCAGGATAACAAGAAAATTAGATGAAGGTTATCCTGCAGAACTTGATTATGCTCTAAAAATAATCGACATGAACTGGAAATCAAACGATTTAAGCGGTTGGAAAATAATACATTCAGGCAGTAATAACCAATATCAAGCTTTGAGCGACAGGGAAATAGACTTTTTCAATTACAGAACCTTTGATTTTGAATATACAAGTCAGAAGCAGCCGCTGGAGGAAAAAAATCTGGCGGCAGTTGTGGAAAAAATTTTGGAATCAAAAGGATTGACGCGGGACAGGGAAAATCCCGACATGCTGGTTTTACTGGATTTCTTTTCGGATAAGAAAGAACAGTATATACCTCCTACCGAACAGATTCAAACACGCTACCGAACCCATTATAATGTTTTTACAAAAAGGTATGAAAGCAGGCAGTATATTTCCTCATCTACCGAAGGCGATTACACAAAAACCGAATATTTGACCTCGCTTGACATTATATTTATGGATGCCAAAAAGGCAAAAGACGGCAACAGCAATGTGCCTCCTGTAATATGGAGCGCCTCGTATGAAAATATATCCTATAACAAACCTGTAATATTAAGCGAGGCGCAAAACTGCTATCCCGTAATGCTAAACTTCTATCCCTTTGTCGGCTGGCAATATGATTTTGCCTATTGCGACTGGGGAATATATGTAGATACCAAATATTCGAAAACGATAGCAAAAGTTTTGCCGAACAGTTTTGCAGAGAAAATCGGCTTACAGAAAGATGATATTATTCAATTGATTAATTTTGTAAACTTTCAAAAAATGAAAGATCCCTCAATAACAAGTTTGATGTTTGCTATTTCAAACACTCATATAGGTCAAATCAAAGTAAAAAGAAACGGCAAAACCAAATCTTTTAAATTGAATAAAAACATGCAGCCTCCTGTAAAAAGAATTGTAATAACCTTACCTGCAAAAGAATAGAAAAGCGCCTGCCTGTTGCACGGTGCGTGCGGTTGTGCATTTCGGAATGTTAAAACAGCGCATATCCGAAGCCGCTACGTTTTCATGCGGACGCGGCAAATGGAAATGCTCAATAACCCGAAATACGAAAAGGCATAATCCGTTTCTCAAAACGAGGCGTGTCGTTTGAACAAACGATGCGTATCGTTAGACGAAAAGGAGCGTATCGTTTAAGGAAACGAGGCGCATCGTTTTTGAATAGGCTGTGTCAAAGGCATGTCATTCCCTTGCCCGGCGTAGCAAAACGCCATGCCGGAGAGAGTATAAACAACAGCGGCAATTTACTTTATCGCTGTTGTTTATTTAGCCGCTTCTTAATAAATAGTGTGAATTATTTACTCATGTTACGCATCATCGGTCAGAGTCTGGCGTCTTCATTGTGAACCTAACAGGTTTTTGAAACCTGTTAGGTTTACTATCACCGTGAATTAAAATCGTTTCATTCTTTTTTACAATCTGCTCCTGTAATATCAATTTTCACATCTTCTCGTTTTAAATTCTGGGAGTATTTGTTAATAGAATATGATACTTGCATATCTTTTCCATCGGGACTAACTAATACATTTTCATTAGAAACAACACTTACGCTTGCTATAGACAATGAATATGTTACATTTACTTTTTTGTCTGAACTGTTGCTAAATGTAAAATTAACAACTCCTTTTGCAGGAGTTCCTGTCGAGTTTATTTGCAAATCAATTCCTGTCGCAGTTACAGTTCCATAAGCACCATCTATTTTACAAGAAGATTGTGCATTAACACTGAAAATAAAGCCGATTATAACTACTAAAACTAAAATTATTTTTTTCATCTTTCTATTTTTTTAATTACTTAACAATTGCTTTTTTTTAGAGTGCGACTACCAAGTTTAATAATATATTCTCCATTGATTTTCTTGTACTCTCCATTATTCTCTCTTCCTCCTTCGGTTGTAAATGTGAACCACATTGAATTAGGGTTGTCGGTATCTTCGCCATGTGTTATTGTGAATTGTCCAGCGGAATAACCATCAATGTAAAGATAAATATTATTTCCCTTAACAATCACATAGGAATTATCTGTAGCACAATATTTCCCATTTTCAGGCGTTCTTGCATGAACACTAAATGCAAAGCCAATTACAGCTATCAAAATAATTAATATTTTTTTCATTTTAATTTGTGTCGGTTATATACCATCGACCCGTCGGTTTCAGTTAAAAATTTATTTTTTCTCTACTCGTAAGGCTTTTCGAGAATTTTTCCTCCCGTTTTGTAGAAAGTTTCTGCTCTTTCCTGCCGTATGATTTGAGTGTTTTGCAGTTTCACTCTGCATTTTTTCGGTAACAGTTACAGTTCTGTTTTATATGCTGTGGCGGTCGAGCCGTCGTCAGATTTTTCAAATTTATACAAATAAAAAAGCGGACTTTCAAATCTGCCTTGAGGTCTACCACAACCTTGCTACAAACGTGAAAGCCCGCATAGTGCGAGCGTTCATTTATCCTTGTAGCAATTGAAAGTGGTAGTTTCAAGGCAAGAATATAGCAAAACGCTATCTTATATGTTTTATTTTATACGCATTTTTTCTTATGTCATATCAATAATTATATTTCAGTTTATATTTATGTTGCAAAATTACGTCTTTTTTCAATAACAGCAAATTTTTTTAACCTGTATTTTCACAGTTCCTCAAAAAAAGATTTAACCGCTTATTCTTTCGTATCATTAAAAAACTTTTTGTATCTTTGCAGGCTGTAAATAAAAAAACCTGATGGCAGAAAAATTATTAGTTGTCGAAGACGTTGATATTGTTAAGTTGTACGGAATAAATAACGTAAACTATAATTTCATTGTTTCGCAGTTTCCCAAACTTAAAATTATTTCGCGGGGAAAGGATATTCGTGTCATTGGCGATGATGTGGAAATCGAACGCTTTGAAAGCAGGCTGAATATCATGCTGGAATATTTATTGCAGCATGAAAATTTGACCGAAACGGCGCTGTCGGATATTTTTGCTAATGATAAAAATTTTGAAACCGGCAATAATCTTCCAAGCGATATAATTGTTTACGGCAATAACGGAAGAATAATACGCGCACGCACCGAAAATCAGTGCAAGCTTGTAGAGCTTTACGGTGAAAATGATTTGCTTTTTGCCGTTGGTCCGGCAGGTTCGGGAAAGACTTATACTGCTATTTCGCTTGCCGTGAGCGCGCTTCGCAAAAGGGAAGTTCGCAAGATAATTCTTACGCGACCGGCAGTGGAAGCAGGAGAGAGGCTGGGATTTTTGCCCGGAGATTTGAAGGAAAAACTCGATCCTTATCTGCAGCCTTTATACGATGCCTTAAACGACATGATACCGCAGCGAAAGCTGCAAACATACATCGAAGATGGAACAGTGCAGATTGCGCCGCTTGCATACATGCGCGGACGTACGCTGGATAACGCTTTTGTGATACTTGACGAAGCGCAGAACACAACGCTTAACCAGATAAAAATGTTTCTTACGCGAATGGGATGCAATGCAAAGTTTATTGTAACTGGCGACATTACACAAATTGATTTGCCATTTAAAAACGATTCGGGACTGCTGAAAATTCGCAAAATACTTGCCGGTGTCAAAAACATAGGATTTGTTGATTTTGATAATCGCGATATAATAAGGCATCCTCTGGTAAAAACGATTGTTGATGCATTTGAAAAACATGAAGAAAAAACAGTAAAACAAGATAAAAAATGAAATCCATTGTAAAAACAGAATTTGACTTTGCAAAACAGACAGGCAAATACATTGGTAAAGTGCGCGATGTGTACAGCATTGCCGGCGATATTCTTGTGATGATTGTTACCGACAGAATTTCGGCGTTTGATGTTGTCCTTCCCAAGGGAATTCCTTACAAGGGACAGGTATTAAATCAGATAGCATCAAAATTTCTGGATGCTACATCCGACCTTGTTCCCAACTGGAAAATAGCATCTCCCGATCCGATGGTAACCGTTGGATACAAATGCGCGCCGTTTCCTGTGGAAATGATAGTGCGTGGATATTTGACCGGAAGCGCGTGGAGAGCATATAAATCGGGAATCCGTGAAATTTGCGGAATAAAAATTCCCGACGGGATGCTCGAAAATCAGCGATTTGAAAAACCGGTAATAACTCCTACAACCAAAGCGGAACTCGGAATGCACGATGAAGACATTTCGCGCGATGAGATTATTTCAAAAGGACTGATTGCGGAAAAAGATTACTTGCAACTCGAAAAAACAGCAACGGCTCTGTTTGAACGCGGCAGCGAAATGGCGCAAAAACAGGGCTTGATACTTGTTGATACGAAATACGAATTTGGAAAGCGCAACGGCGAAATTTATCTTATAGATGAAATTCACACGCCCGATTCATCGCGATATTTTTATGCCGACAGTTATGAAGAAAATTTCACGAACGGCTTGCCGCAGCGTCAGTTATCAAAGGAATTTGTACGCGAATGGCTGATGGAACATAATTTTCAAGGCAAACAGGGACAGCAAATTCCCGAAATGACCGGCGAGATTGTTGAAAATATTAGCCGGCGTTATATAGAACTGTACGAAAAAATTACCGGCGAAAAATTCAGGCAAACCGAATATTCCGACAATGTTTATGTGCGGATAGAGGAAAATATAAAAAACATGCTTGCACGGCTTATTTAAATTAGTTTTTTAAACAAAACGTATCTGTATTTTATGATGATTGATAATGGCAAAGTTTTTTGACATATCACAATGGGAAGAAAAGCAATATTTTCAAACAGGCGGCACCAGAAACAAGCAAGTCGTAGAGCATCCTGAAACTATGGAGTTGTATTTTTTTAAAACATCTCTCAAAAAAGGAAAAATGGACTATAAATATGAGTTTTGGTCGGAAATCATAGCATCTGAAGTCGGCAAATCTTTGGGCTTTAACATGCTTGTTTATGATATTGCATACAGACAAGCTGAAATAGGTTGCTTGTCGCGGTTGATGATTGATACGAATAAAGAAAAGCTGAATGAGGGGATTAATTATTTACGTGGTTATAATCCTCAATATGATCCTGAAGATAAAAGCAGATACAATGAATACACCTTTTCTTTTATTCAAAAAACTTTGGAATATTATGATATAAGAAATATGATAGAAGATATTATCAGGGTTATTATTTTTGACAGTTTGATAGGAAATAGCGACAGGCATCAGGAAAATTGGGGATTTATTGCCTCAAATCAGGATGAATACGCATCTCAACAGGAAAAACAAAATATAATATTTTCGCCGATTTATGATAATGGCAGTTGCCTGGGTCGTGAAATTGAAAATGAAAAGGTGCATAAAATATTGCATGATTCAAATATGTTGAATGCCTATATTAATAGAGGTAAAGCCGAAATAAGATGGAATGGAGTTGCTCTTAACCATTTTAAATTAATAGAAAAGATAAAAATAGAATATGATATATTCGTAACGCATGAAATAAATAGAATAATTGAGCGGTATAATGAACAAACTATAAAAAACATTGTAACAGAAGTAGACAGTAATCTGCCGAAAACACTAAATCAACACAAATTGCCCGACGAACGTAAAGAATTAATAATAAAAATGCTATTTTTGCGATTAGAAAAATTAAAAAATACAGTAAAATGGATGCAATAGGAGATATTTATCTCGCATGGAGGAAAGGCAAAGGGCATAGCCGCATTATTGTTGGCGTTATAAAGCGTAATGTTAACTGTATTTGTTTTGAATATATTGTAGAAGGTGTTGAAAAAGCAAATGAAGACGGTTTTACGGGATATACCGATTTTCGTGATTTTAATAAAATTTACAACGAAAATGTAATTGATATTTTTGGACAGCGCCTTACAAAAATAGAAAGGCTGGATATTCAAAAATATTATGATTTTTGGGATATAGATATTAAATATAAGGAAGATAAGTATTACCTGCTTGCACATACTCAAGGAATGCTTGCTACCGATAACTTTGAATTTTTAGCAGATTACCAGCCTGTTAAAGGATTAAATTTTGTCAGTGAAATTTGCGGATTGTCACACACAAGTCCATCAAGCAAATGCATTGCGACAGGAGACGAATTGCTATGGAAATATGACAAGAAAAACGTATTTGATAAACAAGCGATTGCTGTGTACAAGGACGATATACACTTAGGCTGGGTGAAACGTATACACTGTAACGTCTTTCACAAGCCGGGAGGTGAAAAGTTAAAAATAAAAGTTCACAGCATGGATAAAAACGGCATGTTAAATAAGGTTTTCATAAATATTTCTTTTTAATATGAACGTTTTTGAAATATATTTGTATAAAGATTTGTAATTAAAGAAGTTATTAATTGATTGAAAAATGAAAACATTAAAATATTTGTTACCGCCGGTTTTATTGCTGTGTGTTTTTTTCGCTTTTTCTCAGATTGAAATAAAAAAATCGACCGAAAAAATACGCATTGGCGACAAAGTTTATTATATTCATCTTGTGAGCAAAGGTGAAACGGTTTATTCGCTTTGCAGAGTTTACAGCGTTTCGCAGGAGGAACTTATTTCAGAAAATCCGCAACTTGCGCAAGGCTTGAAAGCCGGCGACAGATTGAAAATTCCCGACAGGAGCGGATCCGAACAGGCAGTTGCAAAAACTCCGGCAAATTCGGCAAGAATTGAAGTTGATAAAGATAAAAAACCGGAAATAAACAACGATGTAAAAACCGTTGCTTCGGAGGCGGTTTCGGCAATCAAGCACAAGATAAAAAGCGGCGAAACCCTTGTGAAAATTGCCCAAAAATATAACTGTACGGTTGAAGATATTTTAAAATATAATCCCGTTTTGGATGAAAATTCAAAACTGAAGAAAGGACAGTATCTTACCATTTATCCCGGCAATAGCGAATCGCCGCAGTCCGAAAATGCTGCCGAAAGCGCAACTGGCATGGATATTGCCTCACAGCAAACCGATGAAACTGCCGTTGATGCTGAGTGTACCGAAAACCTGTACGCTGGCGATGTACTGAATGTGATATTGATATTGCCGTTGAAAGTAACGGAAATAAACGCAAATTCGACGAACAGTCAGCGCGGCGCGTATGATTTTGTCGAATTTTACGAAGGTTTTCTTTTGGCGATAGATTCGCTGAACGGCAAGAATATTCCGATAAATCTCACGACTTTTGATGTATATGATGTGCAAACATTAAGCATGGCGTTAAATTCCGCAGCTTTCGGCGAAGCTCAGTTGGTAATGGGTCATGTTCCGAAAAATCTGATGGATGCTTTTGCCGGCGCTGTTGCCGAACGCAAAATACCTGTTGTTTTATCGTTTCCGCACGACACGGAAAGTATCACAGAAAAAAACCGGTATTTTATTCAGACCATTACTCCATTGTCGTTTCAAATCGAAAAACTGAATAAAATATTATGCGAAGTCAGGGAGAATATTGTTGTTGTTTATGAAGAAATAACCGATACCGCAAGTTTCGACAAATTCGTTAAAACACTTGAAGATTACGGAAACGCAGTGAAAAAATATCATTATCGCCTGCATGGAAGCCGTAACGAAAATTTACAGAACGAACTCGACAAAAACGACAAAAACAATATTGTTGTATTATCAAACAATAAGGTTTTTGTAATGGATGTTTTGTCGAAACTGAATGCGCTTTCGGGAAGCTTGAAATATGACATGACCGTTTACGGATTGCCGCAATGGAAATCATTTGAAGAAAGTTTGAATTTTGAGCATATCCACAATTTGAATTTATCGGTTATACAGGCGTCTTTTGTTGACTATAACCGCGATGAAGTGAAAAGCTTCATAGGTAAATACAGATATTATTATAAAGGCGATCCGTCCCGGTTTTCGTTTCACGGTTACGATTTGGGAATTTATTTTATTGACAGGGCTGCTAAATACGGAACAGATTTTCCGGAATGTATAGTAAACGACGAACCTGCAACGCTTTTACAGACGCGATTTAAATTCGGCAAAATTTCACCGCAGGGCGGTCTGGTAAATACCGAATCGCTGTTGCTGCAATATGCAAAAGATTTGAATATCGTTGTCGAATAAAGATTGCTGATAAGTCGTATTAAATGCAAAACAGAGATGCTGCCCCGAAAGCGGGGCAGTATCTTCATTTGTTCGGCGTACTGACATAGAACCGCAAAACAAAGAACCCGACTTCTGTAAAATGCTGTCGAGGCTATTGCACTCTGTACTGATATTCTACTTTTTCTTGATTCTTAACTTTTCTTGTTCCTGTTAACATTCCTTAATCATTTGTTTAAATTCTTTACAATTTGAGTTATTTTCTGCTCCTCTTATACAAGCATACAAAATACTTCCTAACCTGAATTCGTGATAAGAGAAGCGGGAAAAAAGGGGTAAGTATCAAATATTTTTGTTATCTTTGAAAGTGAATATCAATTAAATAACAAAATAACATGAGCATACTTACCCCGGACAAAATTACCGAAATTTTCTGTATTGTAGACGATTTCTGAAAGGAATTTACCAAAGAATTCAAAAATCTCCAAATCCAATCCGGCGATGTCAAAAGGCACAGGAATCGTTCCCTGGCGATGTCGGAAAGCGAAATCATCACTGTCCTGCTGCTTTTTCACTTCGGCACATTCCATAATTTCAAGCATTTTTATCTCTTTTATATTGGAGAACATTTGAAGAAAGAATTTCCCAAACAACGCTCATACAATCGTTTTGTAGAAATTGAGCATAAGGTTTTTATCCCTATGATGTTTTTTATCAACATAGCCTGTCTGGGCAAATGTACCGGTATCACTTTCGTAGACAGCACTAAAATCGCCGTCTGCAACAATAAACGTATTAAACGCAACAGGGTTTTTAAGGATGTGGCTAAAATCGGCAAGAGCACAATGGGCCGGTTTTATGGCTTTAAGCTGCATCTGATTTGTAACGACAGAGGCGAACTGCTCAGCTTTTGCTTGACGCCCGGAAACGTTGACGATAGAAATCAAAATATTTTCAAAGTGTTGATGAAGAATCTATTCGGTAAAATATTCGGTGACAGGGGTTATATTTCTTCTTCTCTTTTTGAGATGCTTTTGGATAACGGCATTCATCTTGTAACCGGCATTAAGAGCAATATGAAAAACCGCCTTATGAGTTTGAGAGACCGAATCCTGTTGCGTACACGGTTTGAGCATAACGCGGACGGAATACGGAAAATCATTTTTCAATACTTTACATATTTCAAACCCTGACGGCGAAGGGTCGACAATATCTTTTCGCCGTATGGCATTTTTA
>JAISDB010000164.1 GCA_031265155.1 Prevotellaceae bacterium
AGGTAAAGCGTGATTTTTCCGCTTGGCAATTCTCTTTTGCGTAATGTTACTTTTGTTGCTGACATATCTTATTTCTTTCTGTTACTCATTAAATTATCTATCTCTTGGCGATGTATCAAGATACTTTGCCCTCGTTTGATTTTTGGGATTTTATGCACCCGGATTACATCGTACAAATGACTGCGCCCGATATCGTATTTTTCTGTTACCTGCGGAACGGTATAGTAGTTTTCGCTTTCGTTGGAGTCTAATCCTCTGGATTTGTCCCAATGATATTTTGAAATCAAAACTTCTTTTCCTTCACGCTTTTTCGGTAGTTTGTGGTCGCTTGTGTATTCGTAAATGTACTGCTTTGAAACGCTGAACTTTTCTACAATCTCGGCTACGGTGTACCATTCGGCAATATCAGTGTATTGCTTTTTGGCAAAAAGTTTTTTCAAAGATTGGAGCGGGTAGAGGGTTTTGCCGTCAATGATTGCCGGCTTTATTTCGGCGGTTTTAATTTTTCTGTAAAACCACGTGAGCGAAATGTTGAATTGCTTCAGGGCTTCGGCAATGCTGATGTATTCTTCTTTTGCTTTGCTGATTTCGGCAATGAGGGTGTTGATTGGGGCAATGGCAGGCTGGATTTGTTCCAAATCATTACGCTTTATTCTAACAATTCTTTCGCTGATACGGATTGTTTTTAATTCGCCGTTGGCAATCATTTTATAAATGGTAGGGCGGGAAATAGATAACAGTGTGGCGGCTGACGAAATAGATAAAAATTCCTGCGAAAGCAATTTTTGACGGCTCTGTTCTCTTATTTCTTCGCTTTCGGCTTGCTGTTGTTTCGCTCGTGATTCTGCCTTGTGCCCACGATTAGCACAAGCGACACTGCAATATTTTGTAGTGCTTGTGTGTGCCGTAAATGTTTTTCCGCAGCATTTACAGACCTTTTTGTATTCAAAATTTCTTATCATCTTTGTCGACACTTTGGATATATTCGTACTGAATTTATTGTCAATTACTGTAAGTTGGTGTAAATTGACGTAAAATTACTGCACAACTTAGGATTGACTTTTCCGATTTGTACCACTGTGGTACAAATGCGGTACAAAATTACGCAAAATATCTGTAAAAAACAATAGGTAACGATAGAAAAGTTATCAACAAAATAGATGTAAATAGCTATATATAAGTTAATTATTTATTTTTGAATTATGGTTAATTTTAGGGGCTATTTCCCAATGCAAAAATTCTTGAATATATTCCCCAGCACCTCATCCGTCGATATCTCACCCGTTATCTCTCCAAGATAGTGCATACATTCCCGAATATCCTGTGCAACAAAATCACCGGATATTCCCTCTTTCAAACCCTCTTCCACCCGGTTTATCGATTCGAGGGCTTTGGACAAAGCCTCATAATGTCGCAAGTTCGTTATTACCACATCATTTGCCTGCATATCCGGCAAGTTGGCAGCTTTCAGTAAGGCTCTTTCCAATTTTTCGGTGTTCTGTTTGTATTTGGCCGACAAATAAATGCGCTCCGCCGGAACATGCGGCAGAAATTCCTCTTCCAGAATAAGTTGTTCCTCCGGACTTATCTTGTCTATCTTATTGAAAACAATAATCAGTTGCTTGTCCTTCGTGCGCGGCACAATCTTGTCGGCAATGTACTCAATTTCCGTGTTAAAATGCGTAGTATCAATCATCCAGATGACAATTGAAGCCTGGTCGATTTTCTGGAACGTCCGCTTGATACCCAGCGACTCTATCTCATCGCCGGTATCGCGGATGCCCGCCGTGTCGATAAAGCGGAAAGAGATGCCATTGATGTTGATGACATCTTCAATACTGTCGCGTGTCGTCCCGTGAATTTCGGAAACAAGGGCTTTTTCTTCGTTCAATAAATGATTAAGCAATGTTGATTTACCGGCATTCGTTTCGCCGACGATGACTACCGGAATCCCGTTTTTTATTGCATTGCCCAGACTGAACGAGTTTACTAATTTCGCAATTATCGTTTTAATATCGTTTGCCAGAAGGATAAGTTTTGTCCGGTCGGCAAATTCAACCTGTTCCTCGCCGAAATCCAATTCCAATTCAATCAAAGAGACAAAATTCAACAACTGCGATCGAAGTTGCTGCAATTCGTTACTGAAACTGCCGCGCATTTGATTCATAGCCACACGATGCGAGACTTTTGAGGAAGAGGCTATCAAATCGGCGACGGCTTCGGCTTGCGACAAATCCATTTTGCCGTTCAGAAAAGCACGTTGGGTAAATTCGCCTGGACGGGCTAAACGGCAACCGTTTTCCAGTAAAAGTTTCTGTATTTCCTGCTGGATATAAATCGAACCGTGACAGCTTATTTCGACGGTATCTTCGCCCGTATATGAGTGTGGCGTTCGAAAAATACTCACAAGTGTTTCGTCGATAATTTCGTTTTTACTGTTTTTTATTTTGCCGAAAATAATTGTATTTGATTTTACATCTAACAGGTTTTTTTTGTCTGATGCAACGAAAATTTTACTTGCATTTATTATTGCGTCATCGCCTGAAACCCTTATTACAGCAATGCCTCCTGTGCCTGCGGCAGTTGATATTGCACAAATTGTTGATTGATTCATTTAATGTATTTTCTTGCAAAAATATAGATTATGCCTGAATTTAGTACATTTTTCATATTACAATTACATTAACTTACAATTTATACGTCGCTCATAAAGATTTAAAATATTGTTATATAATTATTTATGAATATAATATTTTTTAAAAATCAAATAATATTATTTTTTATTATAATCTGTAAGGCAGGTGCAATATTCGTTTTTTGCTTAAAGATTTTATGTAAAACTTTTTGAAACAATATTAATAGTAAATATTTGAAAATATTGATTTTAATGTAGATTTACAAGCAAAAAAACATACTTGTTTGTGATAATATTATGGATAATACAATAAAATATTTTATACATGTAATACATTGTTTATTAGTTTATTATATCGTTAAAATTTAGATATTTGTTTTTATTCACGGCAAAAACAAAAATATTATTATACTTACAAAAAAACACAATAAAAATGCTGTTTCTTCAGTAAAATGATTTGTATTTATGAAAAAAGGTCAAAACCCCGAATTTTAACACTTCGATATTAAAAATTTCAAATCGTGTGACTTTGTAATTATTTGATAATTAAATATATAAAAAAATAATTTAATATTTTTTTTGTAAAGTGTTGCAAACTTATGTTAAACCAACTATATTTGCAAAAAGAAAACATAAAATGTGGAAATTATAATGAAAACGAAATCAATTAAAATTAAATTCGCATGAAGAAAATCATTTTACAAATGCTGCTCGTAATTGCGAGCATTGGTTTTGCGCAGGCGCAAACCAGAATTACAGGAAAAATTGCGGACGCAGAGGGCAAACCTCTTGATGTCGTGAGTATTTCCGTAAAAGAAGTGCCAACAGCAGGCACACTTACTGATGCTGGCGGTAATTATACATTAAATGTACCGTCAGGAGGATTAACTCTTGTGTTCAGTTATATAGGCTATGTAACGCAGGAAGTTGCTATCGGCTCACGTTCTATTATAGATATAACGCTAGAAAGTGATGCTACCACACTGGAAGAATCTGTTTCTATAGGTTATATGACAATAAAAAAATCAAGTTTTACAGGAGCTGCCACTGTAGTTAAGAGTGATAAGATTGAAAAATTACCTATGCCTTCTGTTGATCAGGCCCTGCAAGGACAGGTTCCCGGTTTGCAAACATCGACAGGTACAGGACAACCGGGCGCTGATACAAAAATGACTATTCGTGGTATTAGTTCCATTACGGCAGGAACAAATCCTCTTTATATTATTGATGGTATTCCTGTTACTATAGGCAATGTTGTTGGTGACGCTGGTGGCACTACATATGATGAACTCAATGGCTCTCTTGTAAGCGCCATGGCAGATATAAACCCGAATGACATTGAATCCGTAAACGTATTGAAAGATGCTTCGGCAACTTCTATCTATGGCGCTCGTGCTGCAAATGGAGTTATTGTTATTACTACAAAACAAGGACGACAAGGAAAAACAAAATTTAATTTTTCATCTCAGGCAGGCGTTTCAAGCCGCACCAATACAGGGTTCAGAATGTTAAACAGTGATGAATGGATTGAACTTGCCCATGAAACTTATATTAATTCAGGTTTGAGTGAGGATGATTTTTATGGCACTACTGGTTTTATGGCAAGATTTCCTAAAACCCCAGACGGAAAATACTATAATACCGACTGGACTAAAGAATCATATAGAGATAACGCACTTACTTACCAGGTAGATTTTTCGGCTCAAGGTGGTAACGAAAAAACTACTTTCTTTTTCTCTATAGGCAGGTTTTCTCAAGATGCTATACTTAGGTGGGGTAATTTTACACGTAATTCCGGTCGCCTGAATTTAACTCATCAAGGAACAAAATGGTTGAAGTTTGGTGCTAATGTAACTTATTCTTATTCTTTTAGGGATATTCCTCCAGTAGCAGGTAGCGCTTTCGCAAGTCCTGTTCTCGGTGCCTTGATGTCAAATCCCCTTGATCCTGTTTATCTTGAAACAGGAGAATTTAATACATCTGTAATAGGCAATTCAGGCACTAATTATGTTGCTACAAATACGTATAATTATACAGAAACCAGAACGAATCGTTTTATAGGAACAATATTTGCTGAACTTACTTTTGTTAAAAATCTGAAATTTAAGACACAATATGGTTATGACTTTTCTAATAACATGTTTGACGAATGGATTGGTGCTGATGCACCCGGTTATAACGATACATATCAGGAATCAGCATATCGATATGCAACTAATGACTTTGTTCAAAACCTGACAAATACATTAGTGTATAACTTCACATTGAAAAATGTTCATAATTTCAATTTATTGGCAGGGCAGGAAACTACGCAAAGTGATTACAGGGATGTACATCTTTGGACAGGAGATTTTCCTGAAGATACTAAACTTAGAGAGCCAGGGATAGGGACTGCTCCACTTTACATGGGAGGTACTAAAGGTATGAATAGATTATTCTCTCTATTCGCTCAATTCAATTATGATTACGATAACAAATACTATCTGTCGGCTTCTATTCGTCGTGATGGTTCATCAAAATTTGGAATAAATAATAGATATGCTACATTCTGGAGTTTGGGGCTTTCGTGGAATATGAAAAGAGAAAAATTCCTTGAACAATACGATTGGCTTAATCAACTGACTATACGTGCAAGTCACGGTACTAATGGTAATTCAGATATTGGCAATTATAGAAGCAAAAACCTTTATGCTTATGATGCCTACAATAGTTTACCCGCTTCATATCCTTATCAATGGGGACTTTCCAGTCTTACTTGGGAAACGGTAGCATCTTCAAACGTAGGTCTTGATTTTAGGGTTTTGAACAATAGAGTAGGCGGAACGATTGAAGTTTATTACAAAAAAACCACAGACATGCTACTTAGTGTTCCTGTTTCTTATACATTAGGTACAAGTACATTACTGCAAAATGCAGGTTCTATGCGTAACCAAGGAATAGAACTAAGTATTAATGCTGTTCCTGTGAAAACCAAAGACTTTACATGGATAATAGATGCAAACTGGTCGCGCAATTTAAATAAAGTTCTTGATCTAAAAAGTGAAGGGCTTCCCTACTACTACAATAGTCGTATTAGAATTGAAGCAGGAAGGGATGTTAGGTCGTTCTATATGGTTAAATCTGCAGGAGTTAACCCTGCAGATGGAAATAGAATGTGGTATAATAAAGATGGAGAACTTGTTTTCCATTATACCGATGATAATCGTGTTTTTGGGTTAGGTTCTGCGTCACCGGATGGATCAGGCGGTATTACCAATACATTTTCATACAAAGGATTTACTCTCAGCGCATTTTTCTTTTTCCAATATGGAAATAAAATATTCTTAAATGAGGGTCGTTATACAATGGATTTAGGTGGTAACTTATCATATGGGATAATGGCAACACAATTAGACCGCTGGCAAAAGCCAGGAGATATTACCTCTGTACCTAAATTATTACGGTCAAATACAGCAAATCCAAATGATTCATATTATTTGTATGATGGTTCGTACATACGGCTAAGGAATATTACTTTATCTTATGATTTGCCCGAAAAATGGGTAACAAAAATAGGATTAACAGGATTGAGAATATTTGCACAAGGACAAAATCTTCTTACTATTACCAAATATCCAGGGCAGGATCCTGAGGTATCCGACGGTCAGGCTTTCTTCGCTTATCCTGCTTACAGAACATGGACGCTTGGCTTGGATGTTAAATTTTAATGAAAATTTATAATTTATTAATTTTATAAAACAGAAAATATATGAAAAAAATATTAACAATAATACTTATCAGTTTTGTTTTAACTTCTTGTTCGGAAGAATGGTTAAACCTTAATCCGTATGATAGTGTATCTGACGAACTAGCAATACAAACAGTTGCAGATGCTCAAACAGCTTTAAATGGCGTGTATATGTTAGCTCGAACTGCAGACTTTTATGGACGTAATACTATTGTTTGCGGCGATGCCGGCACTCCGGATGTTGTTTTAAAAGAGCCTAATGCAGGAAGATTTGTTCCCGAATATAACTGGCAAAATGTTTTTCCGGGAGCAGGTTTTTTTACTACTATTTATACACGCGGATACAGAACTATTGATGCAGTAAACAGATTAATTAAAAAATTAGGTGAAATACCTATTTCCGATAATGAGAAAGATAAAGCATCTCAAATACTTGGTGAAGCCTATTTTATTAGAGCATTAATTCATTTTGAAATACTTAAATTTTATTCTCATGCTTACAATTATACGACGGATGGTTCCCATCTGGGTGTTGTTTATATGTTTGAACCAACAGAAGAAAATGACCATCCTCGCGTTACGGCAAAAGAATCATTCGGGTTTGTTATCACAGATGCCGAACAAGCGCTTGCATCTATGAAAATAGATGCTCCCGAAAAACCTTTTTCTGCAGGTAAAATGGCAGTAAATGCTTTTTTGGCACGTGTTTATTTGTACAGAGCATGTAAATCGGGTACAGATGATCTTCTTAAAGCAAAAGAATACGCAGAAAAAGTTATAACGTTAGGAAATTACAGGATTGCAACAAAAGAAGAATACAAATTTATAGAAACATCGTCTGGCTATGATTCTCAAATGTGGCAATCTTCTGAAGGATATTCAAGCGAATCTATACTTGTATTTCCCTTTAATTCAACGGAAACACTTGGAACTACATCAATAGGCTCTATTTATCTGGATCCTGGTAAAGGGTATGGAGATTTGTTTCCATCTAATGAATTAGTTGCCTTTATGGATTCAGAGTCTGCAGATGTACGGAATTCTATATTTTATGATTATTCAGATGGCAAGACTTATTTACGTAAATTTTCAGGACCTCCTGCAATAAGTTTACCTATGAATAATGTTAACCTGTTCCGCGTGTCGGAAATGTATCTTGTTGCATCAGAGGCTGCCGCACGGATTGGCGGTAATGATAATGAAACACAAGCTAAAGAATATCTAAACCTTATCAGAATAAATAGAGGGTTGTCAAGCATAGATGTTTCCGGTCAATATTTAATTGATGAAATAATGCTTGAACGGCGCAAAGAACTTTGTTTTGAAGGGCATCGGCTTGCAGACCATAAACGCTTAAATATGAATATTGTTCGTGGTCATGATTCTAATAATCCGGGAAATTCAATTTATGGCATTAATTATCCCGACTACCGTTTTGCATATCCTATTCCGCGACATGAAATAGATATTAATAAAGCTATACTACAAAATCCGGGATATTAAAATATTTATGTTTAATAATTTAATAAAAAAAGATTAAAAATATGAAAAGTTTAAAATATATTTTAGCAATAGTTATTACAACTTTATTATTCACGTCTTGTGAAGATGAAAAAAAATATCTTGGTTCGCCCTATGTTAAATTTAGTTCGTATTCCGGTGTATTTGAAGTAATACCTGATGGAGTTTCAACTTATGATATAGAAGTTCAATTGGTGGGCGCTCCTCTTAGTGAAGATATTACTTTGACTGTTAATGTATTGAGTGATTTATCAGATGCTCGTTCAGGTACAGATTATTCTATGTCTTATGAAGTTAAGATTCCTGCAGGAAAAAACCTTGCAACGTTTACTGTTACAGGATATTATGATGGATTGGACGATGGGACTCAGGATGAGCGCACCCTTGTTCTTGAACTTGTTGGTACAAGTGGAGCGCCTGCTGTTAAAACCCCAATCAGTACAAGTAATCCAATGGGTGTAAATACATATGAACTTACATTACGCGGTTTCTGTCCTTTGGTGATGCAAGATTTTACTGGAACAGGAGTATGCCTTGTTGATGAAGGATTTTCTAATCCGGGAGAAACATACCCTGTCGAATTAACCGTAAAAGATGCAACCTCACTAAACTTTTTGGGCATCTTTTATTGTGCACCCGGGGAGCCAGGTTATCCTATGACTTTGTCTTTTGATATTGGAAGTGATGGGAGAGGCACTATTTCTCTTTTAGCATCAGATATATGGAAAACAGATGTCGGCTTAGGCGTTGATGTTATGTTACATGTTTGTGGTGGTAACGTTAACAAGCCTATTCCTGTAAGTTATGACGCTTGTGAAAGGACTTTAACAATTGTATATAACTTGAGAATTAATGATCCTATTGCAGGTTCATATAATGGATATGATTTCGGCACATATACCGCAATAGTTCAAATGGATTAATCGTTATTTATTGCTTATAATAAATGAATTGTAAGAGAGGCTGCCTCGAAAAGGCAGCCTCTCTTTTTATATGCACACAGTCTAAATTTCCCTGTTGTTGCTCATTTCCTACATGCAATTCGCACATAAAGTTTGCGAAAAATTAATCTTTGTAAATTATCCTGAACTTATTTTTTATAAATTTGCAGTTCGAAAAATATCGTTACAATGAAAACAAAAACAATAAAAATTGCTTTTTTAGCATTTATACTATTTGCGGCAGGATGCGGTTCGCAAAATAAACTAATGACCGAAGAAGCAAAAAAAACATATATGCAAAATGTTTATGCATCGTTAATACACGATATATCTAATGATGCCGAAGTTACAATAGTTGAAGACAGTATAAGAGTGATTTTCACAAATGGCATCCTGTTCAAAGTGAATGAAAGTGATATTGTAGAAGAGTTGTATCCATGCTTTAAGCGTTTTGCCAAAGTGCTTAATAAATATAAAAACACAAAAATTCTTATAACAGGTCATACGGATAATACGGGCGACGAAAAAGCAAATATTCAATTATCCCAAAAGCGAGCCGATAACGCAAAAAAACTGCTCAATGAATTTGATGTTGACGAACTGCGCATGTTTACATTAGGTCATGGTTCTGCAATTCCCGTGTACGACAACAATACAGCATCGGAACGGGCAAAAAATCGGCGCGTTGAGTTTGTTATTTTATACAATCATACATGAACAGATAAAGTATATGAGATTTTTACTGCCTGTTTGCTCACAGAATAAAATTTGCAGAATGGATATTGACAAACGAATAATATCGTTTATAAAAAAACATCACGTACTTGCGCTTGCAACGTCTGATGACAGCGGCATATACTGCTCCAACGTGTTTTATGCTTACGATGTCGAAAATAATGCTTTTATTTTTTATTCCGAAAATAAAACAAAACATTTCAATGATATGAAAATAAATAAAAACGTTGCAGCATCAATAGTTTTGGAAACAAAAACAGTTGGCAAAATACAGGGCTTGCAAATTAACGGAATTGCCGTACAGCCATCGGGTGAAACTCAGAAACGCTGTCATAAAATTTACGTGAACCGCTTCCCTTATGCAATTATAAGCAAAACGGACTTGTGGATGTTTGAAATTACTTTTGTCAAATATACAAACAATATATTGGGTTTCGGTAAAAAAATAATTTGGAAAAAGTCAGAATAGATTAAAAATGAAAAATGCAGTAATAATTGTCGCAGGAGGCACAGGTTTACGAATGGGAGCTCATATTCCAAAGCAGTTCTTATTGATAAAAAACAAGCCTGTCTTAATGCATACTGTCGAAAAATTTATCAGGTTTGACGATACTCTTGATATAATATTAACGCTTCCGGAAAATCAGATACAAACGTGGCAGAGACTTTGCATTGAATATGATTTCGATCGCAAGCACACTGTTGTAACTGGCGGAATTACCCGATTTCATTCGGTTCGCAATGCGCTCGAAAGCATTTGCAGTGATTATGAAATTATTGCCATCCATGATGGTGTTCGTCCGTTAGTAAATATTGATATGATTAAAAAATGTTTTGAACTTGCAACAGAGAAAGGCAGCGCAATTCCCGTAATACAGATAAACGAATCAATACGGAGAATATGTAAAAACACAAACGAAGCAGTCAGTCGTGAAGGAATTTGCATTGTTCAAACTCCGCAGGTTTTCGGGTACGATATTATAATGAATGCATATAAACAAGCCTATATTCCCGAATTTACAGATGATGCTTCGGTTGTTGAAAAGTCAGGTCATTCCATAAATTGTATGGAAGGACATCGCGAAAACATAAAAATTACATTTCCGGCAGATATTGATTTTGCTGAAAAATTTATATAAAGTTACAAAACGTTAATTCCCTTACGGATTTTTTTTGTTTTTGAAACTTTTTTATCCATTACATAGATTTGACGATTTATTGCCTGATTTAGCGAAACCCATGTTTCGGTTTTCGATATTCCGGGAATGTTCTGGATTGTACTGACAAGAACTTCCATAAGATGCGCGTTGTCGCGGCAATAAACCTTAACCAGCATGGCAAATACACCGGTAACAAAATGACATTCTACAACTTCCGGTATTTTTGTTAATTGTTCAACAACAGAGCTGTACATGCTTAATTGCACCAATGTAATGCCGACAAAAGCACATAAATCATAACCGAGAGATTTAGGCTTAACAATAAGTTGAGAGCCAACTATAATGCCGGCTTCCTCCATTTTTTTTACGCGTTGGTGAATTGCAGCTCCTGAAATGCCACATTCTCTGGCGATTTCCAAAAAGGGAATTCTTGCATTTTTTACCAGATAAAAAAGAATTTTCTGGTCGATAGCATCAACTTGGTATTTTACTGTCATTTCTTTAAATTTTTATTGTTTATATATTTTGTTCGAATAGCAAAATTACAATTTTTTTTATAAAACAAAAGTTTTTTTTTATATTTTTTTTATTTGTGCTTGTAAATAAATTTTTTTTTATACTTTTGTCGCTCCGAATTACGTTAACAGTAATTGAAAAATTGCCCGGATGGCGGAATTGGTAGACGCGCTGGTCTCAAACACCAGTAGGTTCACCCCTGTGTCGGTTCGATCCCGACTCCGGGTACAGTTACATTAAGCAGGATGAAAACGAAGTAGTTTTCTTCCTGCTTTTGTTTCCCGACCTATCACACAACCGTGCGTACCGTCTGATACACGGCGGTTCTCTAATTTGTAATAGTCAAGATTTAATCAGACAGGTTATTTTGCGGTATAAAAAATTGTCAGAATCGGGCTGTAAAAATACGTCATTCATTCCATTCTTCCAAACAGTTTTCTCATTCATATCGTTCTCCGTACAGTTGTTATGTTCGGCTATCCCGGTGTTATTGAGTTGTTCGACATACTTTTCCTTAGCCGGTTTAATGGAATCGATGAATGTTGTCATTGGCGTTTTACCGAAACAGTATTTACCTGAGTACGTTCTGTTGAAGTTGCAGTTATCTATCCATGAGTCAAGGTCATTCTGTAACTGTTCGAGAGTTTGATATATCTTTTTACGGCAAACAATAGCGTAGAATTCGTTCTGCACGGTTCTGTTGAAACGTTCGTAAATACCATTCGTCTGTGGACTTTTCGCCTTGATTTTCGTATGGTCTATGTCTTCAACAGCCGGATAGAGTTCATATTCGTGATGTTCCCTTGCACCGCAATATTCGGTACCCCTGTCGGTAAGCACGCACAGCAGACGTAGGTTGTGCTGTTCAAAGAAAGGTATGACCCTGTCACTGTGCCTGTACCAGCACGTTCGCGGGGATACTTACGGAATGTTCATCTGTGTTCATTGCGTTATTTTTATTAAATTGTTAACTGGTTATTTCATTAAATAAAAAACGGTGCGGATGTACGAATATTTTTTAATGTGCAAGACTTTTATGCTGTTTGACAAAGAAAAATTTTGTTTTTAAGCCGGCACATTATAGAGCCTGTGTCGAGCGGGAAGTAAAGGTGTATTATCTCAAAAAGTGTCCTGCAATTCCAATTAAAGTCCCGATAATAATAGTGTTGAAGCAATAACAGGTAGCGGTTTTTTGTCTGTATGTCCAACGTGTATTAACACAGGAATCATTAATGCGAAAGAAATTAATCCACCTTCCAGCCACCATGGAATATGTGGTAAATCAATATTCACGATGATAATTGAAATGAAGAAAAAATATACAAAAGCAGCAATCGTCGAGTATTTCGGGAGTTTTTGTATTATCATTGGTGTGATGTCTATTATTTGCTGCAATTCCAATGATTACGGATAATAATAACGTGTCCATATTATTTATTTACTTTTTCTTCCTGCTCTGATGGCTTCGCAGGCTTTGCCAATTTTTCGTCGCAAAGGTAAGCAAAAAAACAAATCAACTGCGAAACTATCAGTGTACTATAAAAAAATCAGCGCAACAGCTTCATGATTTCTAAATTTTAAAATGTTTATTTATAATACTGGTGATTAGTTTTTTTATTAATCGCAAAAAGCAGGAAAAGGGCAATCAATGCGCTTCCGGTCATCGTATAAGCCGTTGAATTTAAAATATTCCCCAACCCCGACAATGGCATTACGATACCGCCGACAAGAAACGTGCTTGCGCCAAGAATGGCCGAGGCCGTGCCCTTGTACTTTTCCTCCAAATCGAGCGCCAGATTAGTGGAAACAGGGAAAGTAGCCCCTGCGAAAAACAGGGACAGAAAAAGCGCAAGGCAAAAATAAACCATGGCGGCATCCGATAGCAACAAAACGCCTGTCAACAAACTGCAAGCGCATCTCTATGGGGCATTCCACCCGATGAGGTTGCGAATTTGCAGACTGCCTACAACGCTTTTGTACTCCTGCAAAGAAAGGCAGACAGCCCGGACAGCACCACCGTCATTACAGCGGAGAAGAATGCAGCACGTAAAAATTATGTTGCTCTTGTTCGCACACTGGCAGGATTCCGTCTGAAGAACCCCATCATCACCGATGCCGAACGCATCGACATGGGTCTTCACGTGCACGACACCACGCCGACAACCATCGACGTGCCGAAGACACGCCCGGAACTTGCCATTGAAGTGGTGGATTTCCGCCGGCTGAAAGTCTCCTTTCAAGACCAGGGCAGCAAAAGCAAGGCAAAGCCTTACGGCGTGGATGGCGCAGTGATTATCTGGGCGGTGCTCGACGCGCCGCCTGCCGACCACAGCGCTCTTAGCCGCAGCGTA
>JAISDB010000207.1 GCA_031265155.1 Prevotellaceae bacterium
CGCAGATTCAAGTAGCCAATGCAACTATTTTGAAAAACCTATCTATTGGCGCATCAAAGTTAAGTAATTTCCTTGGCCGCTTGTTAATTTTGATTTGAAAAGAATTGATCTCGTCGTCATTAATATTATTAAAATTTTGTTTCTTAGGAATATATTGCCTCACCAGTCCATTCGTATATTCGTTCAGGCCTCTTTCCCACGAGGAATATGGATGTGCGAAGAAGAAGCTCGTGTGTAAGCTTCGGGCAATGTGTTTATGCTCATAGAACTCGCTGCCATTGTCGGAAGTAATGGAATGCACCCATCGTTTGTACGGCAAGAGCAGATAGAAAAGCTCTTTCGCTAACGCTTTCGCATTTTTCCCTTTCGGCAGTTTTTTCATCAACAGGAAGCCCGTCTGTCTTTCCGTGACTGTCAGGATGGCGCCCCTGTGCTCGGGGCCGACTATGGTATCGACTTCCCAGTCGCCAAAGCGTTGCTTTTTATTGATAATATCCGGCCGCAGGTCTATGGACACCTTGTCGGGTATAACCACTTTCTTTCCGCCCACCGGTCGCTTACGATGTTTGAGGCGGTGCCGCAGTTGCCTGTACAGGGTGCCGCCCTGCGCTTTGTCTGCCCGGATATGTTGATAAATCCGCTCATGGCTAACCATCGGGAGGCCATTCCGGCGAGCTCTACCGACAATCTGTTCGGGCGACCATTGTTCCTCTTGTAGATACTTGACGACCTGTCCTTGGATTGATTCGGTAAACGCCCGCTTCCGCTTAAAACGTTCTTTGCGCTCATCGGCATACTTTTGTGCTAAAGTGGGAGAATAGCCCCGATTATGGCTGTTACGGCGCAATTCCCTACTTATGACCGATTTGTCCTTCCCTATGGCCACACAAATCTCTTTTCTTGTACATCTTGCTTGCAACATCCGTGCAATTGTGTACCTTTGCTCCTGAGTTAAATGTTTCTTTTTATTCATTCTAACAACTAAAATAAGACATTTTTCTTAAACTCAGTTATGAGTAATCCTCTAAACTGAGTTTTTTCTTATTTCAGTTGCATTTACTAATTGAACTTACGAATACATACTATGTTTTGGTTTTGTGCATATTTTTACAGATATTCTGTCCATGACTGGACGTTTTTTTACCATTGACGGTTGAAATTTTTAAATTTACACGTGCTTTTTATCGATTTACTCGTGCCGTTTCCAAATTTACACGTGTTTTTTCTTCGCTTGCATATACTTTTAAAGCAGAAGCGCAAAATTCATTTTACGCTTCTTGCTGCTGTTTACTTTACATCGCGTTCCATTCAAATAAATTCCCTGTTCGGCGCAATGCCTTGCTGCTACGCATATTAAGTCCGAACAACTATGATTGTGATTTATAATAAAAGACGCAGCCGTTAATTTATGAAAACATGTTAGACTTTATACTTGTTCATTTGTCTCTGACACAAATTAGCGAATACAATAATCTGTATAATAAATTTACTCGTAAACAATGTCTAAATTATCTGTCTCTCATTATCATTCTGCCCGGAACGCCCATTGACGAACTGCCGCCGCTTACCGACTGTCCTCCGAAAACATTAAATCTGTAAGTAAACGAAAATGTAAAATAACAGTTCAGCGTATTTGTTAAAGACTGTTGAATATAGTTATCGGTCGCAGAATATGTTATATTTTTTTTGTCGCGTAAAATGTCGTTCATCGAAAATTTTATTGTGCCTTTATTGTTCATAATACTTTTTTCAATACCTGCATTCCATACAATTTGCGAAGCATCATAATTTGCTGCGTAGCCGCTTCCCGTTTTATACGCAATATCGCTTGTAAAGGTAAAGTTAAGCGGCAAATAAACGGTTGTCCATGCATTGACATCGTAATCGCGAATATTCCGGTCGTTCTGCGAGGCTAATGAGTTTTTTGTATTCGTGAATGTTATTGTTCCTCCTGCGCCCAAATCCATAAACAAAGTGCTGAACTGAACACCTAAATTAGGCATGTAACGATTTGACTGTGTAGTATTTTTATTCCCGTTGTTCAAACTCACATTCCGGTTCATGCTTATTCGAGACGAAGAATTAAGCTGAAATGTTGCGTTTATGGGAAAGTTGACGGTTACGTTGCCATTCAGGTTCCATACTCCTCCATTGACATTGTCATATGACAGTTCCTGAATGCCGTCTTCGTTGAATGTTGACTTTGATATTATGCTGTTTTGAGTTGTGCTTCCGCGCAAATTTATCATAAGAGTACGCATTGTCGAACGGTTGTTAAGATTATACCTTACATTTAGCGAGTGCGTAAAACTTGGCTTCAAATCGGCATTACCGAAACTTACAATCAGAGGATTTGTTATATCGCGCCACGGATCTAACTGCGACAATGTCGGCTGTACTGTTCGCGTATTGTAATCAATTCTTAAATTGTGAGATTTTGTAAAATTATACTGAAACTGAGCCATAGGTCCGAAATTTGTAACATTGCGCTTAGGCAGTTCAAAAGGCTGCAGGCTTAAAGTTGCATCGTCATAGCGAGTACCTGTGCTGTGCGATGATTGAGGATTAACATTTATGCCCACCTGCAAGTTATACTTATCGGTTGTGCGCTTGAAACTGAAATGTATTTGCTGGTTTACATATTTATTTTCGTAACTGTTGCTGTACTGCGAATCAAGGGTATCCGCATAAATTCCCGTTACAGTGTCCCTGTTGTAAGTATTGGTTTCCTGATCTCTATTGTTTGCCTGATATGAATAGCGAAACTGCAAAAAATTGTTTTTCGACAGCGGCTCTACATAGGATGCCTGAAAACGATAGGTTATGCTTTTATTTTTACTGTTCGACAACTGGTCTAATTCAGTAAGGTTACTTTTAATTGTTGTTTCCGATTCCGATTTTCTAAAGCCATCCGTATCGTTGCCGCTATATTGCAGTTCAAAAGACAGATTTCTGCCGGAGTTGCCGAATTTATGACTGTAGTTCAATTCTGCTCCGTATGATTTTGTTTTATTTTCGGTAATATTTTTCCTATTGCTTGTATTTACAATACCTTTATTTCCGTCTAATGTTTCGGAATAGTTTTCGCTGTACGAGTCGGAATGTGAATAGCTGCCCTGCGGGCGAAATATGATTGTATTATATTCATCGGGCTTGTATGTAAGCCGTATGTTTGCGTTGTAATTTCTGTTGTACGAATCTGACGTCGATTCGGAATTATTGTAAAACGAACTGTCCTGCAAAAATGTCTCCCTGTATGATGAGCTTTCCGTATTTGTATTTCTGTAAGTAAAATAGCCGTTTCCTTCTACGGTTAATTTGTCGGTAGCAAAAGTTGCAATGTCAATGCCTCCCATTCCTGCGGTCGTATTTCCGGATGTTCCTCCGAAGGTAAAGCGTCCGCCGCGTCCCGTATTCGTATTGCTGAAATTGCTTATCAGCGTAAATCTGCTATTGGATGTAAGCCTGTTTACAAAAGCGTTTTCGTCAAATCTTACTTTGTTTCCCGCTTCATTTTTAATATCCCTTCCCAAGCCGCTGCCGATATTTCCCATCCATCCCTGCTGCTGTCCTTTTTTTATTTCGAGGTTTATAACGGTTTCTTCCTGTCCATCGCTTATTCCCGTAAGTCTTTCCTGTTCCGATTTTCTGTCGAGCACCTGAACTTTTTCCACAATCTTCACAGGCACGTTTTTAGTAGCAAGCGTAGGATCGTTGGCAAAAAATTCCTTGCCTCCAAGCAGCACTTTCGATACTTCCTTGCCTCCTGCCGTAATGCTTCCATCTTTATCAACCTGAACGCCGGGCAATTTTTTCAAAAGATCTTCGACAACAGCATTATCCTGCAACTTATAAGCATTTGGATTGTATTCGACAGTATCGCCCTTGATTGTTACGGCAGTTGCCTTGCCGACAACGCTTGCGCCTTTGAGCATTATTCCGGCTTTCAGCGCAATATTTCCCATTTTAAACTCTTTTGCAACGCCATCGATATATACTTTTTTGCTGAAATCTTCATAGCCTATGTAAGATACTTTTATCATGTACGTGCCTTTTGCAACATCCTTGATTGTAAAATTTCCGTTATCGTCTGTCGAAACTCCCTTGATGTATGCCGTATCGGGCATTTTGTGCAGCATGACATCAGCCATTGACAAAGGTTCGTCTCCATCGGTTAAAACGCCTGTAATGCTTGTCTGTGCCGATACGTAAATTCCGCACGTCAGTAAGGCTAAGGCTAATAATATTTTTTTCATTGTTTTATTTTGTTAATTGTGCGTAAATCCAAAATGAATGTCCTCGCGACATGTCGCGCATTTGGCGCTGCATTTGTCCATCTCCGAAACGTCTGCCGCCGCCACCGCCAAAATTAGGCATCTGCATTCCATTTAAAACCAGTCCTACTGCAAAAATATTTTCGCCGTTTATCTGTTCGGGCTTGCAAAACGCATTAAGCGGAATTTTATATTCGGCAACAGTATTGCCGTTTTTACCGCTGTATTCGGCTTTTATTTCAAGCTCATCAACTTTATATGTGTTGTCCTTGATATTTTCAAATCCGCGAAGTTCCATAGTCTTGTAGGTTCTTTCGTTTTCCTGACGCCTCATGTCTTCGCGCGTTGTATTCCCGCGTGCGGATGCAAACCGTTCTTCCCATGAAAGCGGAACCGGATATTTTATTCCTGTCTTGCGCCTGTCTTTTCCATCTGCCGAAATCCACACTTCGACGCCGCCCATAACGAATTTTGTCATCGACGATTCAACTGTGGCTTTCAAAAGTATGTAAATATTTTCATCGTCATTGGCAATACTGTACATAAGTCCGCTATCTTCGTCAAACAGTGACACGGCAGATTCCCAATCCGAATCTTCGCCATCAATGACAATACTGTTTATAAATTCCGCCCTGAGCGGTTCTTTTTCGGTTTGTGCCGCTGCATTAAGACAAAGTATGAAAATACTTATCGGCAACATTGCAATTTTTATTTTTTTCATCATATCCGGTATTTTTTATTTAATTCATTTATCACAAAACGCATATAAAAGTTTGAAACAACTGCAATTTTGATAGATATTTTTAAAAAAGGTTTAATCGCCATCGAAAATATTAATACGATTTAACGAAACCTTATGTGTATGCAGTCTGCAAAAACGCTGTTTCGGGCTTGTATTGCAAACAGACACAGTTGCATGTATTTGCTTTTTTCATTTCGTTTGGTTATGTCAATTTTGAATATGCCATCTTCAACAGAAAACATAATTCTTTTAAAATTTTCAATTCCTGTCTGTTTTTTAACATTTCATATTTTGGTTTGTGTAAGAAAACGGGGTGTTTGCGTAGCGCCGGCACGTGTTTGTAAATTACCCTGTTTTTTATGATGCCAATACTGTAAACACCATGTACTTTTGTATCGACAAATTAATTTTCAAACAGCAAAATGTTATCTTATTATGAAAAAAATTATTTTTATTCTAACAGCGTTAATTATTACGCTTGGTGCAAATGCACAAAATTTGAAATTTGGAGCTAAAGCAGGCATGAATGTCGCAGGTATGTCGGCTGCAAGCTACGACGGAGAAAAGGAGAAAGGCTCGGACATGATGATCGGATTTCATGTTGGCGGTTATGTGAACTATTCGATCAACGACAGGTTTGGATTTCAGGGAGAGTTATTATTTTCGGCACAGGGAGCAAACAAGACGGAAGAAGCCTCCGGAAAACCCGAAGTTCGTATGGGTTTTATCAACATCCCCTTGCTTGCAGAATTCAGGCTTATACCGAACGTGCCGGAGTTTAGCGTTTTTGCAGGCAATCAGATTGGGTTTAATATCAGCCGCAAAGTTACGTGGAGCGACGGCACAAGCGCTTCAGGTTCGAAACTGGACGACATGCTGAAGCCTGAAAAAATCAACACTCTTGATATTGCAGCAGTTATCGGCATGCAATATACTTTTATGGAACATCTTACTGTTGGAGCGCGTTACAATTACGGAATAACCAACGGATCGAGCGGAAGCGACGATTACAAGGTTAAAGGCAACAAGCACAACGTTATTCAGGTCAGTGTAGGATGGACTTTCTAAATTATGCTTAATTCAAAAACAGCTTACAAAAATTTATTAAAAACAAATTAAAAAATTCACAAAATGAAAAAACTGATTGTTATTTTGGCTGCTGCATGTTTTATCGGCACAGCATTTGCTCAGGTTCCCGAGCAGTTACAGAAAGGGAATATCTTAATAGAAACCGATGCAACAAATGTGGGAATAATATTTACCAACGGCGTTAGCATGAACATTTCAGGCACCGGCGGTTATTTTATTGCCGACAAACTTGTAATCGGCGGCGGCATAGGGCTTGCTGTAGTTTCGACCGAATCAGCAGCCGTTGGAGACTGGGGAGAAGTGACAGGCGGACGTTCTACCACTACCACTACATTTAATATTGGCGCGGGCGTGCGTTATTATTTTCTGGCTAATCAGCGAGGCGGACTGTTTGCAACAGGAATGTTTAATGTAGCCGTAGGCAGCGGCGATCCGGTATTTGGCGTAAAATTCAACGGCGGATATGCATTTTTTATCAACAGATACCTTTCCATTGAGCCTTTAATGCTGCTTAATTTGCCTTTTTCAAAAGGCTCAAACGTGGATTTCGGCATTGGCGCAGGAATCAGTATTTACCTGTAAATAAAGAACATGCACAGTTATAAAATTTGAAAAATGAAGCTTAATTAGCAGACATACAGATAAAAATACTGAAACAGCATGTTAAAAAACAAAAGGCAATGACATCGACAAGCAGAAACAGAATTTTTTTCATACAGGTTTATTATAAATTAGAATCTACTGTTGTTGCCTTTTTATATGAAAAAACTTATACAATAAAATAAAAATGAAAAAAGTATTAAATTATTTAATGATTGCAGCAGTGGCTGCATTAGTCTGCACAGCGTGCAGCAAGGATGACGATGACAACACCAGCGGAGTTGACAGGTCTAAAAATTATGTTAAATATAACGGTAAGGATTATACCGTTATATCATCCAAACTGGCTGATTATGATGATTTTTATGAAAACGGTACTTACAGTTATGGAATACAGCTCCTGCTCGGAGGAAGCGATTTTGTAGAAATTGATGTTTTATTCAGTAATTCCACATTCCCCGAAGGTTCCAAAACATACAGCTACAGCACTTCACATGCGGCAGGAACTATGGATTGCTTCTTTTACAAAATAGGTGATGACAGTTCGGAAAGTGAAGGCACTCTGAAATCAGGTTCGGCTACAGTATCAAAAAGCGGCGACACTTACGAAATCAGCTTCAATGTAACAACGCCCGACGGTAAAACATTCTCGGGACATTATAAGGAAACAGTCGAAGATTAACTGTCTGTAAATACGGCGAGCGCATGAAATTCACAAAAAATAAGGATAAAACTCACGTGAAAGCCATGCGCTCGGTGTTATAACAATGACACGGATTTTAGCTGATTGGTCAACCCCTAAATTGACATTCTGTATTTTATTATATGTTAATAGCTTAAAATTACTTTGTAATTAGCATGATTCGTGTCATTTTTCAATAAAAACAGGAAAGTATTTTACCGGTAAAAGCATAATAAAAATGTCAAAATGAGATATTATGATAAATAAATTCGATATGATGCTTTCGCAATTAATAATTTTTATAATTTTATGATTAAAATTATGATATGACAGGTAGATTGATGATACTGTACTGTTTGCTGCTGTCTTGCTTTTCACTGTCGGCGCAACCGCTCATTACGTCCGAATACAATTATCGGCGCTACGGCATTGCAGATGGACTACCAACTGAAATAGTAGAATGTGTCTTTCAGGATTCTCGCGGTTTTATGTGGTTTGGAACCGAGCATGGCTGCGTATGCTTCGACGGACATACATTCAAAAAATATATGACAGATAAGTCGCTTCCCATCAATAAAATTGAAGAAAACGAACGCGGCGAGATAGTCATCTACGGCTATTACTTCATCTACATACTCAATGTCGAAAACGATCAACTGCGCATGACCTTCCGCAATCGCAACCTGAACTACGACGTCAGTAAATCGCCGGGACTTCCGCGTGGCTATAGCATATATATGAAACGCGACACTCAAAAACATGCACTTTTTCGCTTGCAGGGCGATACAATTGCCGAAGT
>JAISDB010000023.1 GCA_031265155.1 Prevotellaceae bacterium
TCAACTAAAATCAGATATAAAAAGAAACAGTAAACTAAAAACAGTAATAAGTATTAACCGAGTCAACTTTTATACGGTTTAAGACTATGTAAACAGTCAACCTAAATCAGGAAAAGACATATTCCCTTTTTCTTATAACCAATTATTCCGAACTCAGGTTGTTCTGATGAACAGTGAAAGCAAATTTTTTACTCATATTAAAAAATGCTGCAAAATTAATGTTTATCAATCTCTTGCAAGCATTTTACCTCTCTTTTTGACCATTAAGCCTCAAATCAAAATCGTAAAACGTTACCTGACCTTACAGCCCGAATCTGATGCGTCAAATGTTTTCTGAACCGCATAATGATTGGTATGAAAAATACGTGGGCTTGAACTTCGGCTAAAATAAGCGACAAAAAAAGAGAGCGTCAAAAAAAACGCTCTCCGGAAAATGAAAAAATTATTTTTAAACAATTATTGCAATTTGTCGTAAATAGCTTTGTATTTTTCGTAATTTGCTTGCATTTCAGGACTATCTGCACGGAAGCGGAAATAAACGCTTCGCAGAGCATCTGCAAAGGCTTTTTCGCCGGGAGTCAGTGAAAAGGCTTTTTCGAGAGGTTCTATTGCTTTTTTAAATTCCGTATTTGCTTTTTCTACTTCTTCATCGTATTCCTTTCCGACTTTATCGTTGGATGAGTTGTATATGTTAACTCCGCGATTGTAATACAGTGTGCCGAGCATGTAATATGCATTAGCACTTTCGGGATCAATTTCAATAGCCTTGCCGTATGCCTTTATTGCGTTTTCTTCATCTTTTAATTGCACGTGCAGATTTCCTTCAACATAATACAGCGATGCGTTTTGTTGATCTGCTGCCGCTTCCTGTGCGTCATGCAATATTGGAATAATTACTTTTGGATCTTCGCCTATTCCGAGATAGTGATTCACCAATGTTCCCAGAATACTGAGGTTGTCCGGATATTTTTTATACGCTGCCGTCAATATATCACCTGCGCGCAGCGTGTCGGCTCTTGTTCCCTGACTTCTTACGGCATTGTATATGCTTGCATAAATATCGCCTTCCTGATAGTTGTATTCGGCAGCTTTTTTATAATACTCTTCGGCTGTTTTATAGTCGTTATTTTTCATTGCTATAAAGCCTACATTGTATATTATGCCCGTATCTATTCTGCCTACAGCAGGATGCGATGAACATTCCACCGCTTTTTTGAATCCGTCGATTGTAGCAGCATAGTTTTGTGCATAATATTCGCCAAAGGCACAGTTTGTAAATGCTTTGTTGAGAGCATCAAGCCCTTCGCCTATTTTTTTAGCATTTTTAGCATCTTCGTCAAGTTCCGATGCTTTCATGTACGCTTCAAGCGCTTTGTCGAGAGGCTTGTCGATTTCGGTTTTTGTTACCCGTATAGCCGAAACCGTTCCTTCTCTGTTCAAATACAATTCTTTGTCAGCATACACAAGTACCTTGTATTCATCTCCGTCCACAGATTTTTGTTCTGTTGATAATAACTGCTCGCCTCTGAGATACAGCGATAATTCGGTTTCACGCACGGCTACCCTTGATATATCAGGTATTTTTGACGCCGGTTCGTCATAAATCTTGCGCATCAATTCGGCTCGGTCAATCCATGTTTTGGGATTGTCTTTCTTTTTGGGATTAACAATATCTTCATTGCTTTTGCTTAAATTTTTAGCAAATTGTTGCGAGTATCCTGCATGGACGCTCATAATCAGAAGAATTGCCGTTAAAATTTTCTTCATAACAACATGTTTTTTAGATGATAATTTCATTATTTTTTATTGATAAAATCAATTTTCTTCACAAAGATATAAATTTCCATATTAATTTTTAAACAATTTGATCATTTTCTTCATTAATATTTTCGACAGCTTCGTCTTTTTCCTCTGTTTTATTCACTTTTGCAACTGCCGCAATCGAATCTTTTTCTTTTAAATTAATAAGCCTGACGCCCTGAGTAGCGCGTCCTGCTATTCGAATATCCGATACGTTCAAACGTATTGTCAATCCTGAACGGTTTATAATCATTAAGTCGTTTTCTTCCGTTACATCTTTTATTGCAATCAGCTTTCCCGTCTTTTCCGTAATATTTATTGTTTTAACGCCTTTTCCGCCTCTGTTGGTAATTCTGTAATCTTCGAGGTCGGAGCGTTTGCCGTAGCCGTTTTCCGACACAACCATTATTGTTGTTTTTGTATCTTCCCTGTCTATGCAAATCATGCCTATTACTTCATCAGCCTGAGTAATGTTTATACCGCGAACACCTGCTCCGGTTCTTCCTATCGGTCGAACAAGCGTTTCGTTGAATCGGATTGCTTTTCCTTCGCGAGCTGCCATTAATATTTCACAGTTTCCATTTGTCAGCCGCGCTTCAAGTAATTCGTCGCCATCTTTTATTGTAATTGCATTTACTCCATTCAAGCGCGGACGCGAGTACGCTTCAAGCAAGGTTTTTTTGATAACTCCCTTTTTAGTGCATAAAATAATGTGATTGCTGTTGACATACTCATCATCATTCAATGTTTTTACGTTTATATAAGCCATTACCTTATCATCGTTACCCATGTTTATCACGTTTTGAATTGCGCGTCCTTTTGAAGTTTTGTTTCCTTCGGGAATTTCATAAACCTTTAACCAGAAGCAGCGTCCGTTACGTGTAAAGAACAGCATTGTGCTGTGCATATTTGCAACGTAAATATGTTCTATAAAATCTTCATCGCGCGTTGCTCCGCCTTTTGCTCCTACTCCTCCTCTGTGCTGTGTGCGATAGTCGCTGAGCGGCGTGCGTTTTATATATCCCAAATGCGATATAGTGATGACAACATCTTCGTCTGCGTAAAAATCTTCAGGATTAAATTCTTCGGCAGCATAAATAATTTCAGTTCGGCGTTTATCTCCGTACCTGTTTTTTATTTCTGCAAGCTCATCTTTTATCACTTGCCGCTGTAATTCTTCACTGGCAATAATCTGTTGCAGACATTCTATTTTTTTCATTAGCTCGGCATGCTCTTCGCGAAGCTTATCGCGTTCCAGTCCTGTCAGCTGACGCAGGCGCATTTCAATTATCGCCGTTGCCTGAATTTCCGAAAGCGCAAATTTATCTATTAAGCCGTTACGGGCTTCTTCGGGCGTTTTTGATGCTCTTATAAGTGCTATAACTTCATCCAAATGATCGAGCGCTATAAGCAAACCATCGAGAATATGAGCGCGTTTTTGAGCCTGTTCCAATTCATATTTGGCGCGACGCACAACAACTTCGTAACGGTGGCGAACGAAATATTTTATCAGCTGGCTCAGGTTGAGCAGTCGCGGACGACCATCAACAAGCGCAATATTGTTTATCGAGAATGTAGCTTGCAGCTGAGTATATTTGAACAGCGTGTTCAGCACTACGTTTGCTACCGCATCCATTTTCAGTTTTATAACAATACGCAAGCCGTTACGGTCGCTTTCATCATTAATATATGAAATGCCTTCTATTTTCTTTTCGTTTACAAGTTCGGCTATTTTTTCTATAAGGTCTTTTTTATTTACCTGGTAAGGTATTTCGCTGACAACTATCACTTCGCGTCCGCTATCGGATATTTCAACATCTGTTTTTGAACGAATTACCACACGTCCCTTACCTGTCTGGTAAGCATCTTTTATTCCCTGATAGCCGTATATAATGCCTCCTGTAGGAAAATCGGGTCCTTTAACATGCTGTAAAAGTTCGTCAACCGTAATTTCGTTATTGTCGAGATAAGCGTAAATTGCATCTACAATTTCGGAAAGGTTGTGCGGAGCCATGTTTGTAGCCATTCCAACAGCAATTCCCGATGAGCCGTTTACGAGCAGCGTAGGAATTTTTGTAGCAAGTACAACCGGTTCCTGATATTCCTCGCTATAATTAGGAACAAAATCTACTGTATCCTTATCCAAATCGGCAAGTATTTCTTCGGATATTTTATGTAAACGCGCTTCCGTATAACGCATTGCTGCAGCCGAATCGCCATCCATTGAACCAAAGTTGCCCTGTCCGTCAACAAGTCTGTAGCGGAGGCTCCATTCCTGAGCCATGCGCACCAGCGCTTCATAAACAGAACTGTCGCCATGCGGATGATACTTACCCATGACATCACCCACGATACGCGCACATTTCTTGAACGGTTTATTGGCATAGACGCCCATTTCTCCCATTCCAAACAAAATACGGCGATGCACAGGCTTCATTCCATCGCGTACATCCGGAAGAGCGCGTGATACAATGACAGACATCGAATAGTCGATATACGACGACTTCATCTCTTCTTCGATGTTGATTTTTGTGATTTTTTCGTTTGTTTCGTTATTTTCTATCATATATTATTTTTATTGTAACGTTGAAATCAATATGCTTTCAATTCCGAAAGCATTAATTACCTGATATTTAAATTCCATATAATTGCTCTCACGTTACATTTATTCGAAAAATGAGCGTAAAGTTACAATTTTTTGAGAAATTCAAAGCAATAATTTTTCAACATTTTGCAATTTATTTTTAATAGCATGCGATATAGGCTCTGATTGAAAAGTAAAGGCAAATCAGATAAGTTTGCCTCTGTTCATCATTGTTTATTACTTAAATTTGTCACAGTGAATTTTTTATCCTTTTTTCTATTTCTACTATGTGCTGCCTGTATGTCTTATCGGTTTCGTAGAGGTCTTCCACGGTTTTGCACGAATGTAATACCGTAGCATGATCTTTACCGCCTATTTCGGTGCCGATTTGCACAAGCGAATGTTTTGTCATGTTTCGTGCAAAATACATTGCAATCTGACGCGCCTGAACAATTTCACGTTTACGTACTTTCGAATATATTGCATCTAATGATAACCCGAAATAATCACAAACAGTACGTTTTATTTTCTCTATTGAAATTTCGCGTTTTGAAGAATTTACCAAGCGATCTATTATGTTCATCGCCATTTCAATTGTTATCACTTTTTTTGATTTGGTTGTATTATATACCGATTCGGCATGCAATGATGTAAATACGCCTTCAAGTTCGCGGATATTTGTAGTTACCTTACTTGCAATATATTCTACAATTTCATCCGACATTTCTATGCCATCATTATATATTCTCTTTTTTAATATTGCCTTTCGAGTTTCAAAGTCGGGAGCCTGCAATTCGGCTGTAAGTCCCCATTTGAATCTTGTTAACAGTCGTTCGGTTAATCCCGACAAGTCAACCGGCGACCTGTCGGATGTCAGAATTAACTGTTTTCCCGACTGATGCAAATGATTGAATATTTGGAAAAATGCATTTTGAGTACCTTCTCTGCCTGCAAATTCATGTATATCATCTATAATAAGAACATCCATCATTTGATAGAAATTCAGAAAGTCAATCAGTTTATTTTTATATATCTGAGCGTCCACGTATTGATTTTGAAACAGGCTTGCCGTGATATACAGCACTATTTTTTCAGGAAATTTGCATTTGATTTCCAAACCGATTGCCTGTACCAAATGTGTTTTTCCCAGTCCCGAACCTCCAAAAACAAACATGGGATTAAATGCTCCCCTGCCCGGATTTTGAGCAATAGCCAAGCCGGTAGAACGTGCAAGACGGTTACAGTCGCTTTCTACAAAATTGTTGAATGTTTTTTCGGGATTGAGCTGCGGATCTATTTCCATTTGCTGCAATCCGGGAATAATAAACGGATTGAGCTGTGTTGCATTTTCATTAGGAAAAGGTATTGGCGGATTTTTTACATGAATACCGGGATTCGCCGGATAGGTTACAGCCGATATTTTATTTATAATCTGAACATTATATTGCAATTCAGCATTTTTACCCAAAACAGTTCTCAGGGCAAAGCTCAGCAAATCTATGTAGTTTGCCTCCATGTATTCGTAAAAATACGGAGACGGAACAGAAATAGTAAGCATTGAGCCTTGCAGGTCGGATGCAACAATCGGTTTGAACCATGTATCGTAAGTCAGGTCATTTGACAGATTGTCTTTAATGATTTTCAAGCATTTACTCCAAACTTCCGTGCAATTTAAAGATTTTTTTTCCATAACTGTCTAAAGTGTTATCTTTTTAATTTAGCTGTATATATTGTTTTTTTTAACAGGCAACAAAGTTCATCAAAAAAAATCTTTTTTCAAAATTTTTTCTCAAAATAAAACATCTATTTTTTTTAATTGTCTTATTTACTGATACAAAAAAATATAAAAACACAAATATCTGTAAATCAATATCATACAACAAACATCTTTGATTTATAGATTGTTACAATGTCAATTTTTTTACTGCAAAAATTTAATTTTTAATCTTTGAACGATTGCATCATGCCCGTATAAGACATGATTAACTTTTCTGTTTCATCATGATTTGTCGATAGTCAATTTTCCGCCTGTTATCAATCATCAGTTCTAACTGTATATTTGTGTTTCATATATTAACAGCTTCGCCGTAAGCGGCTGCTGCAGCTTCCATAATTGCTTCGCTTATTGTAGGATGCGGATGAATCGATTTTATAATGTCGTGTCCCTTAACTCCGAGATTCATTGCAGTTACAAGTCCTGCAATTATTTCCGTAACATTTGGTCCAATGCAATGCACTCCGAGAAGCCTGTCTGTTGCAGCATCAAATATTAATTTCACAAAACCGTCGCGTTCGCCTGTTGCTGTCGCTTTGCCAGAAGCCGTAAACGGAAACTTTCCTGTAGCTGTTTTATATCCTTCGGCAACGGCACGCTTTTCGGTTAATCCTGCCGACGCAACTTCGGGCGAAGTGTAAATACAGGAAGGAATATTTTTATAATTTACCGGATTTATATCTTTACCTGCAATTTTTTCAACACATGCAACCGCTTCTGCCGAAGCAACATGAGCCAAAGCCGGAGTTGCAACAACATCTCCAATAGCATAAACGCCTTCAATATTTGTCTGATAAAATTCATCCGTTTTTATTCTTCCCTTGTCAATTTTCAGTCCGATTTTTTCAAGGTTCATATTTTCTATATTCGGCATAATTCCTGCCGCCGACAAAACCGTTTCGGCTTCGACTGTTTCAATTCCTTTTTTTGTTTTTATGCTTATGCTGCATACATCGCCGTTTGTATCAACGTTTTCGACAGATGAATCGGTCATTATTTTTATTCCGTTCCTGCGAAACGAACGGCTTAACTGCGCCGAAACATCATCGTCTTCATTAGGTACAATTGCAGGAAAAAATTCGACAAGCGTAACCTGAGTTCCAATCGCATTGTAGAAATAAGCAAGTTCACTGCCTATTGCTCCCGAACCGATAATCAACATTGATTTCGGCTGTTTTGCAAGCGTCAAAGCCTGACGATAACCGATTATCCTTTTCCCGTCAATGGCAGCATTTTCAAGAGAACGCGAACGCGCTCCTGTGGCAATGATTATGCGTTTTGCCGCAAATCCGCGCTTTTCGTTATTGCTTTCAACTTCAATCGTGCCGGCTGTGCAAAACGATGCAAAACCTTTGATCACATCAACACTGTTTTTTTTGAGAAGAAATTCTACACCTTTACTCATTGTTGCCGATATATTGCGACTGCGTGAAATAATTTTTTCAAAATCAAACTGTGCATTGCACGAAATTCCGTAATCGGCGGCATGTTTTGCGTATTGCAGCACCTGAGCGCTTTTGAGCAGGGCTTTTGTGGGAATACATCCCCAATTCAGGCATATTCCGCCAAGTAATTCATTTTCGACAACGGCAACTTTCATTCCAAGCTGCGATGCCCGAACCGCAGCAACATATCCGCCCGGTCCGCTTCCTATAACTATCAAATCATAATCAGTATTCATATTTATAATGTTCTTTTAATAATTCAATCAAAATCCTGCAACAATGCCCGTAAATCCGATAATAATTCCGATTGCAAGTTTTATCAGTTTCATGTAAACAAAGCTTTTTTTGCTTTCGGCTAATAAAGGCAATGCCGAATGTCCATCCTGTACAAACGAGTTTGCCATCAATACGCTGAATGGAACAGATCCGTTCATAAATAAAACAATAAATATTATATGCGGGCCCGATTCGGGAATTAAACCGATAAGCAATGCAAACAGCAATACCGAAACTCGATTATTGCTTGTCCATTCGTTTATGTTTATAAAATGAAGCAAAAAGTAAATTGCAAGCAGAGCAACCAGCGTCCATAAAAATATTTTCAAAAAATGCTTTTTTATTATGTGTCCCCACAAATGCCTATTGAGAAAATCATCGCTGACTTTCAATACTATATAAAGCGTGGCAATGCTTATAACTGCAAAAACCATATTCAGCCAGTGTTCGTTGAAAACAAGATTTAGATGCCAAATACAGTTTTCACTTGCAAATTGCGGCTCGTGCGAATGGTCGAGCAAGCCGCTCGAAATTCCGAAAACAAAAACAGCAATTCCCAAAATTAAAACAGCACGCTGACATGTCATACTTTTGATATTTTGTAAAATATTACCGTGAATATTGCCGTTTTTATCTGTTTGTATTTCAAAATGCTTTTTACAGTCGGGCAATGGCGCTTTTTTTATGAAAATATTTATAACAAAACCTGAAAATACGGCAACCGCAAACAGTAAAACTACTATTACAACTGCTGTTTCCGGCATGGCAGCAAACATCATAAAAGCCTCGTCGCCCAACGAAACTATCATTACCGCTGTGAGGGCGCCGAAATTTACAACACCGTGAGCAAAAAGAGAAACGATAACAAAACCGCCAATACAGCCCGGAACAAGCCCAAGCAGTGAGGCAACAATCAACTGTTTCAACCGTGAATTTTGCAGGTTTAATAATCGTTGCCCGCCCGAAATTATGTTTGCGTATTCAATGACAAGCATCATCACCATTACCAGACCTGTTATAAGCAATGAATTTCGCAGAATATCAAATATATCGTAAATCATCGTTTTAATAAAATTGGCGCAAAGGTACACAAAATTCAACAACTGCACACAGACTGATAAAAATTAGTGTGACGCAGATTCAAGTAGTAAATGCAACTGATGTTCTGTTTAATTGTTCCGTTGAAAGCAGCTTTGCTTCCACATTGCCCAGCCGCTCAAAAATTGCCTCTTCGGTATATTTATCCGTAAACATTTTACAGTAATTGCCGTCAGTTTCGCAGTATATTATTTCGGATGCGGATATTATCAGCATGGAATTGCTGATAAATGAAAAAATAATTATATCTTTGCAAATGATTTGCTCGTATGTATGAAAATGAATTGGATAATTTGCTGAATCAGTTTGAATTGAAAGATTCTGAAACTGTTTTTTTCAAAAACAAAGAAAACAGATACAGCATCAATTTACCTTCTGATATACAGACAAAACTTGGATTAATCCAACCGGATGCTATTTACGTCTTTAATAATCAGCCATTCATTCTGTTTTTCGATTTGACGGGAAAAGACGACGACGAAAAAGAGAACAACATACATAAAAAGGTTTGGTCTTTTGATAACTCTCCAATTATTTTTATAATTAAAGACAACGATATACAGATTTATAATGCGCTGAATTATATAAAGGAAAAAAATCGTTTGGAAGAAATTGAGTTGTCGGAAGATGAGCGAAATCAAATATTTTCTTTTTGGAACCTGCAAAGCGGCGCTACGTGGAAATGGCTTCAGGATGAATATCTAACCAAAAATAGCCGCAAAGAAACAAAAAAAAGGGTCAATGAAAAACTGTTTCAAAACATAAAAGATGTGCGGAACGCCCTGATTGACAGAGAAAAAAAACCTGAAGGAAGTATTCCTAACTCACTAATATTACGATTAATATTTATACGTTACCTGATAGATAGAGGCGTAAAAATAGATGAACGATACATTTCAGGTAAAGACTTGTCAAGCCAAAGACAGTGTTTTTGCAATTTGATTCAGGATATACAAAAACTTGGCGAATTATTTGCGATAATCAACGATAATTTTAATGGTGTGCTGTTCAAAGATGTAGATATTACACTAAATGACATGCAGGCAACGGCATTATCCCAAATTTTCAAGGGTGAAATGCCGGAGGAAGGGACACTATTTTATGGAGGGGATTTTTATTTTGATATTTTCGATTTTTCAATCATTCCCGTTGAGGTGATTTCCGGTATATACGAGTCGCTAATAGACCCTGAAACAAGAGATTTACAGGCAGCCGTTTACACCCCTGCTTTTTTAGCCGAGTATATTTTAAATGACACTGTTGATGATTTTTTAAAAAACCAGAATACTTCGGAATGTAAAATTTTTGAAGTGGCTGTGGGTTCGGGAATTTTTCTCGTTCAATCATTACGAAAAATGATTGAAAAGGAAATAGAACTTAACGGTAACGAAAATAAAAAAGATTTCAGTGAAAAAATAAGAGAAATAGCAAAAGAAAATCTGTTCGGAATAGACATAAACGAAGAAGCTTTGAAAGTTGCCTGTTTCTCTATTTATATTGCTTTACTGGATTATCAGGAACCCAAAGATATAGATGAGTATAAATTTCCGGACTTGCTTAACAGGAACCTGTTCCATGCCAATTTTTTTAACACGGAACATGAATACAATAGCATAGTAAAAAAGATAAAACCTCACTACATATTAGGGAATCCTCCTTGGAAAAAAGACAAATCGGAAAAACACCTTGAATGGGTAAATAAGGAAAATATTTATAATAAAAAAATAAAAGGAAAGATAGAAATTGCCCAATCCTTTTTGGTGAGAGTAAAAGATTTTATGTTTCCCGATACAAGGGTCGCCTTAATTGTAACAAGTACAATCTTCTATAATGTTTCTTCAACAGCAAAAACATTTAAAAATAAATTCCTGACAACTTATTGTTTGGATAAATTCTTTGACTTGTCCCCTGTCAGGCGCTTAGTTTTTGAAGAAAAAGACAGTCCTGCGAGTATTGTTTACTTTCGGTTGTCGAAAGAATATGAATATTCAAAGAATATAATCAGCCATCAGTCGGTCAAGATAAATTACTTTTTGAAATATTTTAAGATGCTTGTCATCGAAAAATATGACCGGAAAGAAATACCGCAATCGCTTTTTATCGAAAATGACTGGATGTTTAAGGTGGCTTTGTATGGGAATGTGTTGGATTTTAAACTATTAAGACGACTTTTTTCTACAAAAGAGAAGATTAAAGATTTCATTGATAATAAAACAATATTCGGTGGAGCAGGTATCCTAAAAGGAACACCTAAACGGCATTTTGACTTTTTGGCTGGATTACCTATAAATAAAAATTCCCAAATAAACAGATTCTATACACAGAACAGTTCGCATGTATTGAAATTCGATGAAACTTATTTAGAAGCAGGACGTACTTGCAGTTTATTTACAGGCACTAAAATTTTGATAAAAGAACAAACTGAAAATGAAACAGATGTTGTTGTTTCTTACAATAGAAATCCTTCTGCTTATAAGAAAGGAGTATTTGGAATTTGCAGTTCAGATGAGAAGATCATTCAGAGATTATATGCATACTTAATTTCGGATATATATTCCTATTTCATTTTTTATGTTGCCGGGTCTTGGGCGACTTCAACAAGACCGCAAATTCGGTGGAAAGAAGAATTTTTATCATTTCCGATTATTGAACCTGATGAAAAAGTAAAGACTGAATTAATCAATCTGGTAAGTCAATTTTTGCAACCTTTTGAAGAGTATTACAACCAAGAAATCCGTTCTGAAAGTTTGCCGGTAAATCAGGAAATTTTATCAAAAATCAATGCTATCATCAATGATTTATACGGTATCAAAGACTACGAAAAAGATTTAATTGATTATGTGCTGAACGTGTCAAGATACCAATTCCAAGAAAGCAAACAACAGTTATTTACAAGACGGGGTGATTTGGATGAAGCATTTTTAAAAAAATACGCAGACGTCTATTTACAGGAATTTGGTAAAATTTACGATGACGAATTTATACAGGTTGAAATTTATCCCTTAAATCATTTTATTGCAATGAATTTCAAATTCTCGGACAAAAAAACCGAAAAACAGATTGTATATTCTGACAATAAGGAAGAAACAAAGGTTTTTCAAATTTTCGCCAATAAATTAAGCGTTTCGCAGGAAACAAATACCGCTGTCCCGTCGGAAAATCTGTTTATTCAAAAAGATATAAAAGGATTTGAGGCAAATTCCTTTTATATAATCAAACCCAACGAATACAAATGTTGGCACAGGGCAATGGCTTGGTATGATGTGGCTGAATTTATTGAAAGGATAGAAAAAGCAGAACTCAAACAATTTAACCGGATTGAAGAATGAATGAAGATTTATTTGTAGTAAATAGAAAAAATGCTATTACTGTTACAGAAAAACAAATAAAAATCATTCTTTGGTATGTGGTTGAGTGTTATTTGCTTACATTAAAAGATAATGCGAAGTATTCAAAAACTTGGGTAAAGAATCATACGACTTACAAGTTTGAAAATTATTTGAAAAATCAACTTGTTGAAGATTATCTTATCAAAAATAAAGATTTATTGAAACAAAAAACGCTGATTTTGAATGATATAAATTTCGGTTGTGAAACAGAGAAGAATTATATTGACTCACAGGATGGTAAAAAAAAGCCGGATAAGATAGATATTTACATCAACAAATTAGGATTAAGAGATGTTTGGAAAGAAAATGACGAAAACATTTATTTTGCAATTGAGTGTAAAAGAATAGAAAAATTGTCGAATGTAAATTACTATATTTCTGATATTGAAAAATTTAGCAATAGAAATTATCTAAACACAAGATTACCGTTTGAAGGACAACTTGCCTTTATTGAAAACCCGTTAATCACACATATTCAGCTATCTGATAAAGTCAATAAAAAATTGAAAGAAAAAACGGCCATTATCACGAATAACTTTTTAAGCCCGCTTACTATTCATTCCCAATTTAACGGAATATATTTGTCTGCACATAAAAGAAATACGGATAAACAAAAATCTTTTACCGTTTACCATTTGCTGTTTGATTACTCGAATATTGTTGTTGATTACTAAATTCGATTTACTAATGATTCATCAGATATATTCTGACGTGTAAGAATTGAAATTTTATTTGTGTTTGTAACAGTCATATTATTACTTCTTCTGTCAACCAATACGATACTTAAAGCTTCAAAAACCCGTATTCATACACTTTCGATTCAATTTTTTGTGCCAAAACTTTTAATGCCGAGCACAGGTTGCCGATGAGCTCGTTGTAGGTTTCGTTATTGCTTTTGACATTCATCTTGCCTTTGTCATTACGTCCTTGAAAGTGTTCGCGAATATCGTAGAGCGATGCGTTTACGTTGCATTTTGGCTGTGCATGATAATATTTCCAAAGTTCGCGCCCAGCATCAAAAACGGCTTGCGCTTCGCCGGAAAAGACTAATTTTTTATTCTCTTTTGTTTCTGGAAATAATGTGTTTTCGGGCGTTTGTTGCTGTTTGCCGGCGATAAAATCTGTCATGAAGCGGCTGTCGAATCGGTCGCGGGCATTCACTTCCTGTTCTGTGAAGGGGAGCCAGTGGTTTGTGCCTTCTTTTGAAGATATACGGTTTTGCCCGTGAAATAAAGTATAGGCAAGACAGTCGTTTTGAAATTCGGTATCGCTTTGCCAGCCGTCATTTGGATAAAGAAACTGGTCTCTATCATTTAACCAGTCTGCCTCTATGCAGTGACGAACAGAAAGATACATACAGGCAGGAATTAAATTGTTTTTATTTATGGAATAGAAATTAAAATGTTCTATACCTATTTGTTTGGAAATATAGAGTTGCGAGCAATGTTGAAAATCAGGCGAGGGATTTCCCATATATCCAATTCCTTCAATCTTCTTATTGTCAAAAGTCTTTATCCATTTATTTATGCTGTCTGAAAGGTTGCCATTAAACTTTTTCTTTCCTATAAGTTTTGCTGTTTCTTTTGATTTTTCAATATATACATCGCAAACTATTTGTTCTATTTTCTTTTTATTTTTTAAATCCCAAATCATAAATCCAATAGGAAAAAACCCATTAACATTGTCAAAAGAATTAGCAGGTACAACAAATCCGTTTTTAAATTCAGCGAGAAAAAAGTTGCGAAATTTGAAAAAATTCGACGCTTGCACAATTTTCAACTTTGAAAATTGTGCAAGCGTACAGAACGAAAATTTGTCGTATATCTTTGTTAGGAACAAAGCAAAAAATTCATTTGAAGCATTACCTATTTTAGATTGATATTCCTGTTTTATTTTAAAATCAGTCGTTACTCCTGCTTTATTTTTTCCTGTTCCTGTTACGGTTGTCGCACTCGTCGCCTCCGCATACGGCGGATTGATATAGATAACAAGTTTTTTTCGTTTCTCTTCATCATTAATTATATCATGCAGTTCGTCGGGGAGTTTGCCACCTTTGGAAACCGGCGTAAAATCATCATTGAGAAAATCAAATTGAAAGCACTGACCTGCCCAGAGGTTTGCGCCATTGGCTATCCGGTCGTGCATTACATCTACATCCTGTTTATCAAGCGTTGAAGCTCAAATATTATATTTGTCGGTCAGTCCGGCAAGCAGATTTCCAGTTCCTGCAGCGCAATCCCAAACGGTATATTCATCCTGCCAGTTTTCACCTAAAACATCGGCAATGTACTTCTGCGAAAGTTCTACCCAAATTTTCGGAGTAAAGTAACTTCCCTTGCGCTCACGCACATCCTGCGGCACTAACAAGTCACGCCTTTCGATAATATAATCCCAGTAGTCTTCCTTTGGCGGTCGTTCGTATTTTGCCCAAAATGCATTGTGAGCTTTCTGACAGTCTGTAAAATCGGCTCGCATGCTCGAAAACATTCCGGATTCGTCCAGCTTTCTATCGATTTCATAAAAATTAGATTTAAGAAGCACAAAGAGCTTTTCTTTCAAGGTTTGATTTTCGGCGGAAAGCAAATCAGCAAGATAAAAATCGCCATTAATAATTCCGTTTCGCTTGGCAGCATCCCAATTTACAGCAACAGTCTGCTTTACAGTTTCAAGCCATTTGTTGTAAATAATAATGAAATTATTTTTATCTATCTTTATTTTAGCTGTTTCCGATTTTCCGACAACAAAGTTTTCGCGTATAAAACGGCGTAAATTCTTTTCGTCAGCCTCAAAATTGAACAGGTATGTTTCCCACGGAATATCGTTTTCAACAATTTTTTTAATCTGCCCGTAAACCTGCTTAAATTCTTTTGTTTCGTGATTGGAAGGCGCAACATTCCAGTTGAAATCGTTCCGGTAAAAAACATCCTGAATTTCAGAGTACTGCACAAAAGCAATTTTTTCACCATCAAAGCAACCCAAAAACGGTGGCGGCAAAATTTTATCGAAAGTTCGCGCCTTGCCTACAGTCAGCACGAGTTGAGTAAACATTGCGTAAATATCATGGCTGCCTGTTTTTACTTCAGCCCATAAAAGATATTCGTCGGCAAAATCAATAGTGCCTTTCGGACGTTTCGGTCTAACCGCAAAATCAATGAAGCCGACAATCCTGTTACAGTCAAACTTTTGGAAAAAATCGGTTGCCACACTGTTTTTTATTTCTTCTTCGCGAACGTTTTTGTATTTCATTGTCTGTCGTTTTCCTAAAAAAAGATTAACAAAGATAATGAAAATAATTGACAGATGCGGTTTTTTAATCAGCTAATCAGCCTCCTCGCTCGGTGCAGTCTTCAGACTGCGTCGTGTTAAAAGCAAAGCTCCCGCTTTGTAGAGAGACGCTACGCCGGGCAGTGGAAAAAGATAATAACCTTAGTTTTGGATAAGAATAGTCTCTTAAGACTTGTATATCAACAGAAAATGGTTTTAAAACATTCCCAAATGTCCGTTAGGATATTCATTGATGAAACCTCGTCGAGGTTTTCATTGTGATTTGATACATTTTTATATTGATATTTATGCCCTGTCGGGCAAAATTGCTGAATAACAGTGTTTTTAAATTATGCTTATCCAAAACTCAGGTTAATAAAGATGTTTTTTCCTGTTTCATTTGCCTTGACGCAGCCGCAACAGAAAATATTACGCATTAAAATAAAGACATAGCCGAGCGCTCGGCTATGTCTTTATTTATAAACCACAGTAATAACTGTAACTTTTTACCGGGCTTATATGATATTGGTCATCAATCTTTTTTATTCGCAAGCGCGGTTCTTATTTTCTGCTCCAGTTCGTCGGCAAGTTCGGGATTATCGTAAAACAGCTGCTTAACGGCATCGCGCCCCTGTCCTAATTTTGAGTCGTTGTAGCTAAACCACGAGCCGCTTTTCTTTATGATGCCCAGTTCTACTCCAAGATCGATAATCTCGCCGACTTTTGAAATTCCTTCGCCGAACATTATGTCAAATTCGGCTTTGCGAAACGGCGGCGCAACCTTGTTTTTCACAACTTTCACACGCACGTGATTGCCTGTAACTTCTTCGCCATCCTTCATTTGCGTAACTCGACGAATATCCAGTCGCACCGAAGCGTAAAACTTCAAGGCATTTCCGCCTGTTGTTGTTTCGGGATTTCCGAACATTACGCCTATTTTTTCGCGCAACTGATTTATGAAAACGCAACATGTGTTTGTACGGTTAATATTTGCCGTAAGTTTTCGTAATGCCTGCGACATCAGTCGAGCCTGCAAGCCCATGCGCGAGTCGCCCATATCGCCTTCTATTTCCGCTTTCGGCGTAAGCGCTGCTACCGAGTCAATAACTATAATGTCAATCGCTCCCGAACGAATAAGATTGTCGGCAATTTCGAGAGCCTGCTCTCCATTGTCGGGCTGTGATATCAGCAGTGTATCGACTTTCACTCCGAGCTTTTCGGCATAAGTTCTATCGAAAGCATGTTCGGCGTCTATGATTGCCGCAATGCCTCCTGCCTTTTGTGCTTCGGCGATTACGTGAATTGCAAGAGTGGTTTTTCCGCTTGATTCGGGTCCAAATATTTCAACAACTCTTCCTCGGGGAAATCCGCCAATGCCAAGAGCATGGTCAAGTCCTATCGAACCCGATGAAATAACCGAAACATCAGCCACGGGCTTGTCGCCCATTTTCATTATCGTACCTTTGCCGAAATCTTTTTCAATCTTATCAAGAGTTGCCTGCAGCGCTTTCATTTTATCGCCGCTGACAATTTGCGCTTCTTTTTCTTTTGCCATATTTTTATGTTTATTATTTGTATTTTATTTTTCAACCTATTATTTGCCCGGCATGGTTTTTTGTATCAACTTTCTCGATAATGTTTTCTATTATTCCGCTTTCGTCGATAACGAATGTTGTTCTTACTGTTCCCATATATGTTTTGCCCATAAACTTTTTTTCGCCCCAAACGCCATAATCTTCAACAATTTTTTTATCCTCATCGGCAATCAAAGCGAATGGCAGCGAATATTTTTCGGTAAATTTCTGATGCGACGCAACACTGTCAATGCTCACGCCAACAATTTCATATCCCTGTTTTAAAAACCGGGCATAGCCGTCGCGAAGACTGCAAGCTTCAGCCGTACATCCGGAAGTGTTGTCCTTGGGATAAAAGTACAGCACTAATTTTTTGCCATTGAAGTCGGCAAGTTTTATCGTTTTTCCATTCTGGTCGATACCCGAAAAGTCGGGAGCCTTATCGCCCGTACTTAATTTTTTCATAAATGTTTTTCAAAGCCGTAAAGATACAAAATAGATTTGTATAAGCAAAGCCGTTTTTTAAAAATTCTCTGAATTGCCTCAAAATCAGCAGTGTTTTTTTTATTTTAAACAAAAGCAAAAAAATATTGATTTTTCCATATAAATATTTTTTTATACCTTTGAAGTTTATTTTAAATGTAAAAAATACTGTTATGAGAAGAATTGAAGAATCCGAATTAATTATAAATGAAGACGGAAGCGTATTCCACTTGCACTTGAAACCCGAACAGATTGCCGATACCGTTCTGCTTGTCGGCGATCCGGGACGCGTAGAAATGATTACGGCATATTTCGATAATGTTGAATTTTCGGTAGCAAACCGCGAATTTGTTACATCAACTGGAACATTCAAAGGCAAGCGGATAACGGTTGTATCAACGGGAATAGGCACCGACAATATTGATATTGTTGTAACCGAACTTGACGCTCTTGCAAATATTGACTTTGAGACGCGTACCGAAAAGTCGGCGCATACCACGCTTAATCTTATACGGCTTGGCACATCAGGCTCTATTCAGCCTGAAATCCCAATCGGGACATTTGTTTCGTCGCATGTCTCGATAGGATTCGACGGTCTGCTTAATTACTATGCAAATCGCGACAGCATTTCGCTGCTTGATATCGAGACTGCTTTTCTCGAACACATGGAATGGTACAAAAAACTCCCTACTCCTTATTTCGTTGCAGCTTCGGAAAAGCTTATAAAACTTTTCGAGGATTCTACTGTTGAAGGGATGACTGTTTCCGCTCCGGGATTTTATGGTCCACAGGGCAGAGTTTTACGCTTGCCGCTTTGGAAAGCAAATCAAAACGACCTGATTGAAAAATTTGAGTACAGGGGGAAAAAAATCACGAATTTTGAAATGGAAGGTTCGGCTATCGCCGGTCTGTCGAGGCTTTTAGGGCACGAAGCAATTACCGTTTGCACTATCATTGCAAATCGTGCCAATAAAACAGCACTTGTTGACTATAAAAGCAATGTGCGCAAAATGGTTGAAATGACTCTCGAAAAAATATTGACATTATAATTTCAGTTAAATCAGCATAATATTAATCACACTGCATAAGTGCAAAAATAAATAATGCCATGAGTTTGGAACTTACAGTAAACAGCGATATTAAAGCCGCAATGCTTGCAAAAGACAAACTGCGACTCGAAACATTACGCTCGATAAAGGCGGGAATTTTACTTGCAAAAACCGCTGAAAATGCAACCGAAATCACCGAAGATTTTGAAATAAAAATGTTGCAGAAAATGGCAAAGCAGCGTAAAGAATCGGCAGCAATTTACAGTCAGCAAAATCGTCCCGAGCTTGCCGAAAAAGAACTTGCCGAAGCTGCAATAATTGAACAGTATCTGCCGAAACAGCTTTCGCAGGAAGAAATAACAGCCGTACTGAAAGAAATTATTGCTTCTACAGGAGCAGCTTCGGCAAAAGATATGGGAAAAGTTATGGGTGCAGCAACCAAACAGCTTGCAGGAAAAGCAGACGGACGCCTGATTTCGGAAACGGTAAAAAAATTGTTGACGCAATAAATATAAAATCAATACGTAAATAATCAAGATTTTGACCTGACTTGATAGGCAGGAATTAGTCTTATATTGTGAATTAACATATAATTATGAAATACAATTTTGATGAAATAATAGACCGGCGCAATACAAATTGCGAAAAATACGACAAGTGCATGGAAGTTTTCGGAACCGAAGACGTTATGCCTCTTTGGGTTGCCGACATGGATTTTAGAATTGCCGAACCTGTTATGGATGCCCTGCGCAAGCGTATCGACCATCGCGTTTTCGGATATACTTTTCAGGGAAACTCTTACTTTGACGCCATAATAAACTGGCAAAAACGCCGAAACAACTGGACTCTAATGCACGATTGGATTATACACTGTCCGGGAGTTGTTCCTGGTCTCAACTTTGCCGTGCAGGCGTTGACAGACGAAGGCGACAGGGTTGTAATAATGCCGCCTGTTTATCGACCGTTTTTTACCGCTGCAACCGACAATAATCGAATACTTGTGGAAAATAATCTTAAACATGACGGTCTTGATTATTTTATTGATTTTGACGATTTGGATGAAAAACTGAAAAATGCAAAGATGCTGATTTTCTGCAATCCTCACAATCCTGTCGGGCGGGTATGGAAACGCACTGAACTTGAGAAAGTTGCAGATCTGTGTGTAAAGCACAGAGTAATAATCATTAACGACGAAGTTCATTCCGATTTGATTTTTGCTCCTCACAGGCATATTCCCATAGCCACGCTGTCGCCGGAAGTTGCCGATTTGTGCATTACGTTTTTTGCGCCAAGCAAAACATTCAACATCGCAGGATTTGCAACAGCCGTAGCTGTGGCTTCCAATAAAAAGCTCTGCGATGCATTCGGCTCAATCATAAGGAAACTGCATCTTACCGATGGAAACATAGGCGGAACAACAGCGCTCGAAGCCGCATACAACTATGGCGAAGAATGGCTCGAGCAAATGCTCGGATATATTTCGGAAAATGCAGCGTTTGTAATTAGTTTCTTTGCGCAGAACATACCGCAGATAAAAACAAAACATCCCGAAAGCACATTTTTACAATGGATTGATTTCAGCGAATTAAACCTTGCACAAAACGATTTGGTTGAATTTTTAATAAAAGATGCAAAAGTAGGATTGAACGACGGAACATCTTTTTCGGAAACCGAAGGAACGGGATTTATGCGATTGAATTTTGCCTGCCCCCGCGCCGTAATTGCAAAAGCGCTGAATCGGATTCTATCGGCATATCGTAATTTACAGTTGTGATAAATGCAAGCCGGCGAAGTTTTCCTTTCAACAGCTTACTTTGGAAACATACAGTATTTCAGCAAGTTTGCCGCAGCTGAAAAAGTTTACATCGAGCAGTACGAAAATTATACCAAACAAAGTTTTCGCAACCGTTGCGAAATATTAACGGCAAACGGAAGACTGTCGCTCGTTATTCCCGTTGAACGCAACGCCGGCAACAAAATTGCCATCCGCGATGTTCGCATAAGTTACGTTCAGGACTGGCAAAATGCACATTGGCATGCATTTGCGGCTGCTTACAATTCGTCGCCCTTTTTTGGATACTATTGCGATGACTTAAAACCCTTTTTCGAGCAAAAGGAAAAGTTTTTATTTGACTTCAACACTAAACTTACCATCAGGATTTTAGAGCTTTTGAATATAAGCATTCAAATATTTTTTACATGTGAATATAAAATTTTTGACGGAGATTTTGTATTCGACTATCGCGACAGCATAAGCCCCAAAGCACGACTGGCAAAAGAAGACATAACATTCGCACCGCAGAAATATTATCAGGTTTTTGCACAAAAATTCGGCTTTACGCCGAATCTGAGCATAATTGACCTTCTGTTTAACGAAGGAACAAATGCAAAAGACGAACTGGCAAAATGCTTGAAATGATTTTGCTTGAATTAAGCAATGGTTGATTTTAGCTAAATATATAAAAAAGTATTTATTAGTATAAAATTTATTATTTTTATTGTGAAAATAATGAATTTTACTGAAATGCAGTATGTGGTTTTGAAAAATATTATAATTAACTCCAGTTGCTGATTAAACAATCTATCCATTTTATATCCAAAAATGAACGCAAAAAGTTTAATTAAGAATTATTTATATAACCGGCAACTTGAAGTAATTATTTTGTTCCTTTTTTTGAGAGCAATTATATAACTTCACCGATTGTGTTATTCGCCGCAAATCTGCGGCGAATAATGCCGGCTTAATGCAGTGTTTTTCATGATGTAACTCTTTTCAGTGTTTCCGAAAGTATTTTTCGTATCTGATTAAGTTCCATGATTTTTTTTGTTATTAAAGTTGTCTTTTCATCATTGCTTTCTGCTATGCTGCTGTTGAGTTCGGCAGTGAATTTATTGATGGTTTGTGAAAGCAGTTTTATTTTGTAAACGGTTATTGCTCGCGGAATTGTACGTTTCAATTCGTCTTCTTCGGGCGAGATGCCGGAACCGAAGCGTTTCCATATTTCGCTTAATTCGTACTCGTCGGAAATAATATTAACGGCAAATTCGGAAATCTGTTTGTTTATATTGTTTATGAAATGCTTTATCGAAAAATCCGTATTTTGTTTTACAAGGTTTTCGTATTCATCGAAAATTTGTTTATAACACTCGTTCTGCAACGAAATATCATCTTTTTTCAATTCGCCGATTATATACTGAGCAACGGTATCAATGCTTCCGTGCAAGTTTTCAAACAGGGGATGATTTCCGTGCTTCAAAAGAAAATAAGTCAGTTCCTTTTCCTGCTCGTCGCAGTTGTCATCGGATGCATAAGCGATATTTGCCTGCCGTTTTTTTTCGATAATCAGCGGCTTTATGCCGGCATATTCTTTCCCGTAATATTTTTTTGCGCGCGCACGCTTTACTTCTTCAACCAGAGTGCTTTCGTCGGCATCAAAGATTTTGGCGCATTCTTTCAGATAAATCATTCGCGTGATATTATCGGGAATAACGCTAATGGACTGCACGACATCTCCTATTATTTTGGCTTTTTTAGCAGGGTCGTTTTTACTTTCCGACAATAACAGATTTGTTTTGAAAACAATAAAATCCTGTTCCTTTTCATTGATAAAAGCTTCTATTTCGGTTATCGAATGTTTGCGTGCAAACGAATCGGGGTCTTCATTATCGGGGAAAAGAATAATTTTTACCGTCAATCCTTCTTCAAGTAAAATGTCAATTCCGCGCAGTGATGCGTGAATGCCGGCAGAATCGCCGTCGTACATTACCACAACTTCGGGCGAAAAACGCCTGATGAGCTTTGCCTGCTCGACAGTCAGCGATGTTCCGCATGAAGCTACAACATTGTCGATTCCTGCCTGATACATTGATATTACATCCGTGTAGCCTTCGACCAAATAGCATTTTTGCTTTTTTACTATTGCTGTTTTTGAAAAAAACAAACCGTAAAGCGTTTTATTTTTTACATATACATCCGATTCGGGCGAATTTTTATACTTTGCTGTATTTTTTTCGGTACTGAGAGTACGCCCTCCAAAAGCAATTATGCGTCCTGTTACCGAATGTATCGGAAAAATTACGCGCCCTGCAAAAAAATCCACAAGTTCATCTGCCTGTTCGCGTTTGGAACAGAGTCCGGCTTTCAGCAAAAATTCTTTTTTGTAGCCATCCGCAAGCGCCTGTTTTGAAAATGCCGACAGCGAGCGCATGCCGTATCCAAGTTGAAACTGATTGACTGTTGCCTGCGAAAATCCGCGTTCCCTGAAATAACTCAGTCCCACAGATTTTCCTTCGTCGGTTTCGGACAGGTTTTTTGTAAATTGCTGCTGAGCGTAGGCAAGAGCAGTCAAAATGCTTTCGCGGTCGTCGTTCTGGCGCTGCTCTTCTGGAGTGAGTTCGCGTTCGTTGATTTCTATCCCGTATTTTTTTGCAACGTATTTGAGAGCTTCAACATACGAAATATTTTCGTGCAGCTGCACAAAAGTTACGGCATTTCCCGCTTTTCCGCATCCAAAGCATTTGAAAATACCCTTTGATTGCGAAACGGAAAACGATGGCGTTTTTTCGTCGTGAAAAGGACAGCAGGCAGTATAGTTTGCTCCGCGTTTTTTCAGCGAAATAAAATCCTGAATAACATCTACAATGTCAGCGGTATCAAATATTCTATTTAATGTTGTCTGGTCAATCATAGTTTGCAAAGGTAAAAAAAATAATGAATATGTATTGATAGAAAATCGAAATAAATAAATGATGAAAATAGTTATATGACAGAAAAAATTATATTTATTTTGAAAATATTTCAAATGTTTTTTATATATTTGCGCCATTAAATAGAAATATAATTTTATGAGATAAAAAGAACGAGAAGAATACAAAAAAGACATATAAAATAGCGTTTTGTTATATATTCTTGCCATTGAAATCTGAGAAATTCAGACTTCTCTTAAAAATAAATTCATCATGAAAAAGAAAATCATTTTAGCAGCAATTCTAATTCTATTTGTAGTCCAACAAATGATGGGACAAGAAATATTAGATACAGCAATTCTACGTTGTAAATATAAATTTACGCATATAATAAACACAGAAAAAAATACAGGTTATAGTGAGTTAATGACTCTTGATATAGGCAAAAATATTTGTAAATATTATAGCGAAAAACAGAAATTATATGATTCGATTATGAGAGCACAGATAATGCAGGCTTTTCAAACTAATAATAAAAAAATTACCATTTCAGCACTTGGACATCCTCCTGGTAATGTTCGATCAGTCGTATATTTTAATTATCCTGCAGGAAAAATAACCGTATTCGAAAGAATTATAGAATTTTATGAATATACAGAAAATATAGAGAATATAAATTGGAAATTTTTTCAAAATGAAACGAAAGAACTTTTAGGGTATAATTGTAATAAAGTAACGTGTACATTTAGAGGCAGAGATTATGAAGCGTGGTATACTCCAGATATTCCTATAAATGGCGGAGTTTGGAAATTTGGCGGATTACCGGGTTTAATTCTTAGTTTAACCGACACAAAAAAGCAAGTTCAATTTGTTTGTGAATCTGTCGAAAAAGTATCTGTACCGATAAATAAAGATGCAGTCGAAGGAAGTATGAAGATAAGTAGAAAAGAATATATATCAATAGATAAAAAATTTCACGAAGCCCCAATGTCAATACTTGGGGAACATTCAATAGGGACAGGAACAGATGCAAACGGTAATCCTTTACCTCCTGTTAGGAATTTACCGTACAACCCCATAGAACTCGAATGATAACAGCAGAAGCGTAAATACATTTTGCGCTTCTGCTTTATTTGAAAAAATTATGAAAAAAACACTAATTACAGCAATAGTATTTATCTGTGTCTTATTTGAAATAAACGCACAGCAGCAGATTGACAATATACAGTTAAAATGCACATACAGATATGATTATATTTCGCCGGCAAATCGGAAACTTGTTGATACGATGATGCTTGAGGTAGGCAAAGACATCTGTAAGTTCTACAGTTATCATAATTATATAGTAGATTCCATACGCAAAAATTCTGAACCAGGTACACAGATGTTATATAAATCTACAGCAAACAAATATAAGATTTACCTTAATCATCCCGCAAACAAAACAACAGTAATTGATTTTGCAGGGACATTGAATTATTTCGAATACATCGAAGATTTTGAACTTCCCAAATGGACAGTACATAAGGAAACTCAGACAATATTATCGCATCCATGCCTAAAAGCTACATGCCGGTTTCGCGGGCGCGATTATATTGCATGGTATGCAACGGACATTCCCATAAGCCGCGGACCATATAAATTTGCAGGTTTACCCGGATTGATACTCAAAATAGCCGATACTGAAGATTTATACAGTTTTGAATGTACAGGCATAAAAAAGGCTAATGCGCCAATGTATAAAATATATTCAACAGATGCTAAAACTATACGTACAACAAGAGCAGAATTTATTAATGCTCAAAACAGAATGTATACAAATCCTAAAGCGGTATTGGTGGATATGTTAAAAGCAGTTGGAACAATAAACACAGATGATTTTATGAAACAATTTCCCGATACTAAAAAATCTAATTACAATCCCATAGAACTTGAATGATAACAAACCGCAGAAGCGTAATATCCATTTTGCGCTTCTGCTCTACGCAGATTCAAGTAGCCAATGCAACTGTTTTGTAAAACCTATCTATTGGTGCGTCAAAGTTAAGTAATTTCCTTGGTCGCTTGTTAATTTTGATTTGGAAAGATTTGATATCGTCGT
>JAISDB010000039.1 GCA_031265155.1 Prevotellaceae bacterium
GACGACGATATCAAATCTTTCCAAATCAAAATTAACAAGCGACCAAGGAAATTACTTAACTTTGACGCACCAATAGATAGGTTTTACAAAACAGTTGCATTGGCTACTTGAATCTGCGATTGCATGCTGTCATTTTATAATTTCAGCTTTACAAACTTTTTACTACTTTTGCGCCTGTAACTCAAAGAACGGAATTATGTATAAAAGAAATCTAGTATTTGTTGCAGCCTGTGCCGGACTGGCATTTTTTGGCGTTACGATGCTGGCGCTGGGACCTGTTTTAACCAAACTCCCCGAAGAAGCAAATTCGCTGCCTGCAACATTATCCGCAGGAATTATACTGGGAACTGTACTGTTTGGTCCCGTTGTCGATAAATTCGGATATAAATGGCTGTTAATAATCGGTGCATTGCTTGCTCTTGCAGGCATTCAGGGGCTTGCAAACTTTCAAAGCATGAATATTCTTCACGTTTCGATGTTTATGCTCGGCTTCGGAGGCGGCATTCTCAACGGAGAAACCAATGCGCTTGTAGCCGAAATATACGACGACAGCAGGCGCGGCGCTCGATTGAGCATTCTCGGAGCATTTTACTGCATAGGCGCGCTGTTATGGACACTGCTCAACTATTTCATAGGCGATTATACAATGCCTCTCCATTGCGTATCATGCGTAATGTTTATTTTTGTAATACTGTTTATTGCAATACAGTTTCCAAAAGCCAAGCCTAAAGGCAGCGTGTCGCTCGGCAAATCGCTGGGACTGCTGAAATATCCTTCATTAATACTGTTTGCGTTAATATTGTTCTTTCAAAGCGGATTTGAAGGCATAAGCGGCAATTTTACGGTTAAGTTCCTGGAAAAAGCTCATTCTACATCGCATGACATCGCAACTCTTTCGCTTACGTGGTTTACCGTTGGCATGTTGATTGGGCGTATTCCGCTTGGCGCAATTATGAAAAAGCTGAAAGACTCGGCAACGCTTTATCTGTATCTTTCGATAGCTGTTGTCGGCGTTGCGCTTTTATATTTTGCAAGTCATATTTTTGTCGTTTATTTTTCAATGGCATTAATCGGCTTTGGCGTTGGAGCGACATATCCCGTGGTATTCAATTATCTTGGCAGCGCATTCAGGGAACTGTCGGGTACGGCATTTTCCATAGCGATTTTTATCGGCTTGCTCGGGCAGTTTTCATTTAACAGAATTATGGGAATTTTCTTTGACAGCGGCGATTTTGCATATTTCCCCATAGCGCTTGCCTTTGCTGTTGTAATGATGATGGCTGTACTTCCTGCTGCAAAACGTAAAACTTACGGCAAATCCGTTAAAACCGAATAAAACAGAATTAAATATCATAAATAAATTAAAATAAAGAAAAATGTTAGCAAATCAATGGCTTAAAAACGCTCAAAGTGTAATGAATCAAATTGAGGCTACACAAATGGAGCAAATTAAAAAAGCGGCGGAAATCATGGCGGATACAATCGAAGTGGGACGCTGGGTACATACTTTCGGCTGTGGACATGCAAATCTTCCAATTGAAGAAATGTATCCGCGAATAGGCGGTTTTGTTGGATTTCATCCGCTGTGCGAACTTCCGCTTACGTTTTTTACTCATATTGTAGGAGAAATGGGAATTCACCAGTTCCTTTTTCTCGAACGCGCCGAAGGTTACGGACAGACAATTATGAAAAGCTGGAATTTTGACAGTCGCGACTGCCTGTGGCTCTTTTCGCACACAGGCATAAATGCCGTAAATATAGATGTGGCTCTGGAAGCAAAAAAGCATGGCATGAAGGTTATTGTTTACGGTTCGGCAGGTGCTACGGGCAACAAGAAGCCCCGCCATTCGGCAGGTAAAAATCTGTTTGAAATAGCCGACCTTGTCGTTGACTCGTGCTGCCCGCTGGTTGATGCATCTGTGGATTTGAAAAATCATCAGGATAAAATAGGGCCTGTTTCAACCGTTGCGTTCATTACCTCCGTTTGGATGACAATCTGCACTGTTGCCGAAATTTTGGCTGACCGCGGCGTAAAACTCTACATCCATCCTTCGCATAATGTTCCGGGCGACACAACGGCTCACGAACGTCTGGATGCCTGCATAAAAGAGTATAAAACCAGAGTTGTGGGACTGTAAAAGTATTTTCGGTTTATGAATGACAAAGGCGGCGCAAGTCGCCTTTATGCTTTCAACGTTCTACTGCCGTTAGGCGCAGCATAGCATGTTACGCTTAGCGGCAAACCTTATTTCTCCATCATTCAAAAATAACCTTAATGGAAAGCAGACTGTTCAAATCCGGAATAAACATCTCATGTTGCGCAGGACAGTTAAAGCCGCATTGCCTGACAGGCAGTATGATATTGCAGTTTCCCTGCCGATGGTCCAATGTCATCAAGTTAAACATAAAATACAGGTTCGTTATTGCGAGGAGTGTAACGACGAAGCAATCCATAAAAGAACATTGCAGTTGGATTGCTTCACCGCAAGCGGTTCGCAATGACGTTTCAATAAATAGATGAATTTTAAGCATATAATAATCTGTTCTATATAATAATATTTAAAAAATAAACTTGCACACATATTATTTATATAGCACGTTGAGCAGGCGGCGTTCCCACAGGTCACAGCCGTAAATCAGAGCTACTGATAGCGTCGGCTGCTCTTGATTTTTGCTTCTTTTGTCTCAAGACAAAAGAAGAGAAAATAAGATTTTATTTGCAGGGTTTTATGTCTGTATTGATTAATGCCCTGCATTTTTTTATCTATAATTATTTGTTAATAAATGATTCGTTCCCTTTTAAAGGAGCAACTTGCTAATATCATTACTCTACCCTCACGACTCATTACAGTACCTTTTTTAATTTAAATATTTCAAAATTTAAATATTTTAATATTTATTAATAACCTGTACAACAGCATTTTTTCAACCACAAAGCCACAAATTTTATATATTTTGACTGAAAAAAACTTTTGTATTAAAAATTTTGTTAATTTTGCGTTACTTTAATAACCGAAAATATATATCAAATGGGTAGTTTATCGCATATAAAATCAGCAGTACGGGTAAAATCACAAATATGTGTTTTAACGTTTCTATTACATCCGGTTTGCCAATGCGAAAGGCTACGCCGGAGTGTTTCACGCCTTTTTTATATCGGCGAAAGGCTTCGCCGGAGTGTTTCACACCTTTTTTATATCGGCGAAAGGCTTCGCCGGAATGTTTTACGCCTTTTTTATATCGGCGAAAGGCTTCGCCGGAGTATTTTACACCATGTTCATGCCGGCGAAAATAAAAGACTTGCAGTTTATAAAATATCATATTGAATATTATTTATTAATCAAATTAAAAATATCATGAAAGAAATTATCACCCGCATTAATTTGCACAGTCTAAAGAGTGAAACGCACGTTCAATTTAACGAAAACGCTAATTCGGTTTTTGTAAAATACAACCCTCAGGCTTTGGGCATCAAGGCGCTGTACGACCTGTACAAAACGGCTTTCGACAACGAGATCGAAGCGCTCGACTTTATCAGGAAAAGCGAACTCACTGCAAAAATTTCGGCGCAAGACCACCGTAGAGACATTATCTATCGCGGATTTGCAGACACTGTCAAGGGCGCAATGCGTCATTTTGACCAGGAACATGCTGAAGCTGCCGAACTGCTTTACGGCATTATCAGGCATTACGGCAATATTGCGCAGAAGACTCTCGACGACGAAACAGCAGCCATCAACGACATTTTGCGCGAATTCAATCAGCCTGCCGCAGCAGCAGCCGTTACACTGCTCAACCTGCAGGCATGGCTCGACAGGCTTGTTGAAGAAAACGACCTGCTCGCCGCGCTGATGTCGGAGCGATACGCCGAAACTGCCGAAAGAACTCCGTTCAGAATGAAGCCTGCACGAGCCGAAACCGATAAATATTATCATGCAATCGTCAACCAGCTGGAAAATCAGTGGCTCGCAGGCGGCGTTACAGGCGAAGCGTTTATACGTGAACTCAACGCCGTTATCGACCGCTACAAGCACATACTTGCTCAGGAAAAAGGCGAACGGAAAAAAAGCGAAATTAATGAGTAATTGTAAAAAATAGTTTAAAAATAACAATCTTACAAATTTCAAAAACCTGTAAGGTTTACAGCGACTTGCGAAACAGCAATATTTAAATTTTAAATCTTTAAATATAAAAATGGCAAATAAAAAAGCTTTAATCATATTGTTCGGCATGGTATTGTTTTTCCCTTTTAACGAAAAACTCTGCGCACAGGCGCAGATAACAGATGCCGACTTACCGTATTCTTACAATCGTGAAGATGCTGCCTTTTCGCAGGTTTCATTAAGTAAAATTATTGCCGAAAAAACTTATCCCGACAACACTAAAATTGGTTACTTTGAAATCAATAATCTGCTTTCCGATGCAGAAAATGCCGTTATGGAGCAGGAATTGACAAAAAATCAAAAGATTTTACGTTTTCAGACATTCCCCTCACAGACAGGCATTCAATATATGTTTAAGGCAGACCGTTCTTTTTCTGCAGATTCTGTTGTTTTTTACATGAATAATGTTTTAGCGAATATGAAAAGAGGCGCTTACGACAACATCCCAATCAAAGCAAGCGAAACGGTATTGCCGCCACCGGTTGCTTTTGACATGCGGGACGATTGCATTGACGCAGCCCCGTTTTGTACAGACAATAAGTATCAGTTTCCTGCCGCAACAGACGTAGCCGGTTTGGGACGCTTAGGGTGTTTGGTGACAACTCCAAATCCTGCATGGTACTGGATGCAGATAGATGATCCGGGCTATTTGGAAATTACTATTACAAGCCATTATGATGTTGATTTTATAGCGTGGGGACCATTTACAGACTTGAACGATGCATGTCAAAATTTTTCACCGGCTTGCCCTGTGGATTGCCCAAATAACACTAGCGGAGATGCACATTATCCGTACGGAGATATTGCAGATTGCAGCTATGATAGGCGTGAGTTTGAAGTATGCCATATCTATAATGCTCAACACGGAGAGGTTTATCTGCTTTTAATTACCAATTTCAGTAATAATGTTACAAATATAAACTTTCAGCAGACAGGAGGAGAGGCATCTACAAACTGCGGAATAGTCACTCCGCCTGTAACAAACAACGGACCTTTATGCGAAGGCGACAGCCTGCTGTTAACAGTAACAAGCCCTGTTGCCGGTGCAGCATACAGCTGGACGGGACCAAACGGATGGACTTCTGCGCAGCAAAATCCTGTTATCTATAATGTAACAACGGCAGATGCAGGAACTTATACACTCGTTATCAGCGCAAATGGTGAAGTCGGAGACCCTGAAACGACCGATGTGGTGATAAGTACATATCCTGTTGCTGCAATTTCGCCTGATTCGGGTACGGTAACCTGCAGTCAATCGGTTACTTTAACGGCATCGGGCGGAGTAACATATTCGTGGAGCAATGGAAGTTCTGTTGTTGGAAACAGCGCGGAACTTGTTGTTGCAGACGCAGGAACTTATACCGTTACAGTAACAAATGAAGGCGGCTGCTCCGATACTGCCGTTATTACGGTAAATAGTGATACAACATCTTACATGTTTGTTGAAATTGATTCGATTTGCGCAAGCCTGACGCCATACATCTGGCGCAGCAATCAATATAATACTACAGGCGTTTATTACGACAGCCTTATCGCAGTAAATGGCTGCGACAGCATCTTTACGCTGAATTTAACGGTTAATCCTTCGTATCACGATACTATAAGCGCCTCAATATGTTTTGGCGATACTTACACTAATCCGACTTACGCATTTTTGGACACAACGCCGACAGCGCCGGGATTGATAGCATGGGACACGACACTGTACACAATAATCGGCGGCTGCGACAGCACGGTAAGGCTGGAACTGACGGTTCTGCCTGTTTACGATACACTGATAACAGATACAATATGCTTTGGCGATACTTATACCAATCCGACCTACGCATTTTTGGACACAACGCCGACAGTAACAGGATTGTTAACAATGAACACAACTCTATACACAATAATCGGCGGCTGCGACAGCACGGTAAGGTTGAATTTGACTGTCTTGCCTGTTTACGATACCCTGATAATAGATACGATATGCTTTGGCGACACTTACATAAATCCGACTTATGCATTTTTGGACACAACGCCAACCATGCCCGGATTGATAGCATGGGACACAACACTGTACACGATAATCGGCGGCTGCGACAGCACGGTAAGGCTGGAACTGACTGTCTTGCCTGTATACAACGACACGATAACCGCCTCAATATGCCTTGACGAAACGTACAGTGATTACGGCTTTAATGAAAAGCCTGCTTATGCAGGAAATTATACGTTCGTA
>JAISDB010000068.1 GCA_031265155.1 Prevotellaceae bacterium
GCAGTGCGGACTTTCTGTTCATGCGCTAATCTGTTTATTTCGTTTTTGCTTATCATATCAATTCAATACTGATTTTGAGCTATTCCTGAAATATTTTCTTTCGACAAATTCATTCGCAAATACCAGTCACTGTTTGTTTCGCCTGTGTTTTCTCCGAAAGTGTCAAATAAATTGTAGCTGCGATTTACTTTTGAACGGGCAAATTTCACAAAACCCGTCAGCTTTTTCTTTTCAAAAAACTCTGCCAAAAATCCAAGTCGTTTGATAGCTGCGATATTATCAACGGACTCGCAATAATCAATTAATTTTTTAGCATTCAATTTTGCGTTGTAAAAAGCACGAATTAATTCTGCAAAACCACCGCTGTACTGTGGCAAATCGAAACAGTCAACAATAGTTTTTTCAACATCCGTCATTGGAAATTTGTAATTTCCAGAACCGTTAAAAACAATTCCTGTTCTCTTACCGGTTTGAATTTTAATAAACCGGTAAGCTGTTCCTGCAAACTCCACCTCTTTTTTGAACTGTGTAGTTTGAATAAAAATTCTGTTTGGAAACTGTTCGGTAAGTCCGTGTAAGTTTAATGCAGACCAGTAAGCAACGGCGCTGTCTTTGGCAAGAAAAGTCCCGATTACATTTTCGTCCCGAAAATTGGCGCGACAATATTTTCCCCGTTCAATACGCGAGATGAACCCTTTAACAACAAGATTTTCAACAATATTATTGATTGCTTTATTGTCTAAATCAAGTGTGCTTTTCAGAATTTGAATTTCAAAAATCTGAATTTCTTTTTCTTCAAGATATTTTACAAAATCGTTTTGTGTCATTTGCTTTATGCTTTTTGATATTACATAACCTCTCTTTTAGAGGTTATATTAAATCGAAGTGCAAAAATACAGTTTTGCATTGAATTGACAAAATAATTGTAAAACAGTCCGCATATCTTCCGGATAATGCGGACTGTTTAATGGCAGAGGTATTCGGACACACTGTTATTTGTCCGAATACAGTCCCAGCCGATTGCCTTCGCTGTCGGTGAACAGCGCGAAATAACCGCGCCTTTCGGCTTCAATCTTGGTTTTCGGGCGGATAATTTTCCCTCCGTTTGCTTCAACTGCCGATAATGCTTTTTCCATGTCGTCAACGTGGAGGTTAATCAGCACACCGTCTTTTGAAGGACGAAAATCTTTTGCCTGCGAAATGGCGCCGGGGCATTGTCCGTTTTCTTCGGGAAAGAACGCCATTTTCTCGTTTCCGAAATCCTTAACGGACAGTTTTACACCTAAAACTGTTCCGTGAAACGCTACTGCCCGGTCGAAATCGTTTGCCGGAATCTCAAAAAATGCTACTAAATTCTTCATTTTTACTTGTTTTAAAAAATGGATAACTAAATTTACTTTGTCAATTTGACGGTGCAAAATTACAGCTGTCCACTCCGCAAAACTTGTAAAAAACGGACATTTTTCTTTTTACGAAAAGTAATCGGAATAGGGTGCGTAAATGGACAGATACTCCACAGGCGTGTAGCCCGAAAAGATTTTGAACTCTTTGATAAGGTGCGGCTGGTCGTAATATCCACATTCGCAAGCCAGTTGTGCAAGGGAAACAGCGGGTTGTGTCTGTAGCGTATATAACGCTTTCTGAAACCGTACCGTGCGCAGCCAGTCTTTCGGATTTGCGCCTGTATATTCGGCAAATACACGTTTGAACTGCTTGTAACTCAAACAGGCGGTTTGAGCAAGCGCTTCCACATTTTGCTGTCCCGAATAAACGGACTGCAGGGCTGCATTTATTCGCAGCAGGTTATGCACTGCCGGCGTGCGAAGACGGCTGAACAGAAACTGCTCAATGAGAAGTACGCTCGTCTGTATGTCGGCAATATCAAAAAGGCGGTTGCCTAATTCAATCAGTTGCGGGTCTTCCAAATCATCAACGGCAACACTTTGTTCACTCAATTCTATCAGCGGCATGTTGAAAAACGCTTTAGCGCCGGCGGGTTGGAATACTGTGCAGACCAAATCAATGGAACCGGAATAAAGCAAATCGGTATAGCCTGTTTCCAGTCCGCCGAGGAAAGCACGCGGCTGTAACCGGTTGTGTGCCGAAGAAAAAAGCCGTTCGCCGCGGTGAAACATCAAACATATCTGTCCACTCGGAATGACACGCTCACTTGCCTGCCCGCTGCTGTTCGCGGTCAAAAACCAGTAGAGCTTTACGTAAGGCGCCAGTAACGCCGAGGGCTGTATTGTTTGAAAACTTTGCATAGCAGTATATCGTCCTCTTTCCGGTCTCTCAATATCGGTTGTTATATTTCTTTCCCCGGTTCCCGGTGCAAGCCATGATTAGACAGTTCCAAATGAAGTAAAGGATAATTTTTACCTACCCCATCCACTTCGGAGCGACCTGCAATGCGAAACCCGAAATGAGTATAAAATCCTGTTGCCTGCCTGTTTTGTTCGTTTACATCAACTTTATCGGCTTTTAACCGGCTAACGGCAAAGTTCAGCAGTTTTTTCCCGATACCTTTTCCTCTAAATGCGCTGTCAATAAAAAGCATTTCTATTTTACGCCCTGCCACGCCCAAAAATCCAAGGATTTCTTCCTGTTCATTTTTGCAGGCATATAAATCCAGACTGTCAAAATAGAGGGGTAATCGAGATTTGTAAAAGACAAAATCCTCTGCTTTCAAAAAGTCGTGCGTATTTCTTACCGCACTTTCCCACACTTCCAATAATCGGGGATAGTCTTTTGGGGTTACTGAATCAATCATTGGAAAAATTACTTCCTTTCTGTTCATTTTCTTTTTCCCGGTATCACTGTTTCCAGCGTTTCAAATTGGGAAGATGCTGTTTCAGCTGTTCAATCGCTTCATCCTTCGTTACTTTTATTTCCGCATCCTGATTGTACACATCCAGATACTGAATATTGTGGGCAATCATCTCATCCAGCGTATAATCGGATGTAAAAGCCCCGTCCTTGAAGCAATAAACACAATAGTCTCCGTTTCTGCTGCCGTCTTTGTTCGTCCCGAACTCTTCGGCGGTCTTCATAGGCATACCGCAACTCTGACAACCGGGTGTAAACACTCCATCTTTATGACAATAGATGCAGTAATCCTCATTTCTGCTGCCATCTTTGTTTGTTCCGAACTCTTCGGCGGTTTTCATCGACATACCGCAATTCTGACAAATTTTTGTTTCCATATTCTTTATATTTATAAAATTAGAGGCTGCAAAGGTATATCAAAAACAAATGCGGGCATTTTTTTTGCGACCAAACCCGGCAAAAAAGAGACAGAATGGCTTATTTTAGCGACGGACAGGCAGGAAGACAATAAAACCAGGCAAATCGAAAAGTAGTAGCCATTGTACAGAAAATATATCAATCCCGCTGTTCAATTCGTCAAATTTGTCCACACATTCGCGAGGTGAAAAATCAGGAAAATCACGGACGCAACGACAAGCGGACAATGCTTTTGCCACAAGCCCAGCGACATGTAATACAGTGGCGGCGGCGCGACAAGCAATGACAGAATCAGTGCAACGGATTGATGACCGTTGAAATAAAAATACCAGCCGGTGAAATATGCCGACAGAAACAGCATGGCAGAAATGAAAAACGATTTGTCGCGCCATGTGCTGAACGGGAAGCGCTCGCTTTTTCCGTTTACAAGCAGGACAAGCAGGACAATCGTCAGGATGCCAAATATCTTTTCCATTATCTCAAGGACGGGACGCTCGATTTCCATCTCCATCAGCACGTTTGCCGGCAGGGAGAGAAAAGGCATCACAGCGTATGGCAATTCCTGAATCATGAAAAACACGCATCCGACCGGCCAGACGCCACAAAAATAATTCCCGTATATTCTAAACCACTTAATCATGACTTTGCTTTTAACCTGTTTTTTTCTGTATGAATCAGACAACATTATTTAGAATCTTCAATACATTTTATTATCCGAATTTAAGACCTGCAGTCCTGTGCCCTCGCAAGCGAAGATGCTACGCCAAGCGGGGGATGATTGATTTTGTTAGAATTGCATTCCCATTAATATTCCAACCGCATTTAACGCGGGATTATTTTCATACGGTTTTCCATTTGAGCTGTGAAACAGTCTCAATGTCGTATATGCCTTATGATTATTTACGGGATATTCCATTCCCAGCCCGACATGACTGCCTATATTTGCGCGAGTCCCGTTATCGGGATATTCTCTTGCATAAGCCACCAGGCTCATTCCCAAACCTTCCAGATATATTCTCGAATTGATTTTCTTAATCGGTAAAACGTACAGTCTCACGCTCCAGTTTAATTCAAATCCGGGGGTGATTCTTGCATTTTGGGGTCTTCCGTTATTCGAACCGCCCTTATCATCAAAAGCCATTAAAGCATTTAACCCTATTCCGGCATCCACTAAATTAAATTCGGGACTGATATGTATCAATTTTAATACACAGTCGTATCCGGCTTGCATTAAACGAATATTATCATCGAAATAGGAAGAATATAATCCCAAGTATATTCTATGGTTCAGATTCCTCTGAAAAAAATTTTGCCTCGTATTTTCCTGTGCATAACCGTTTATCGAAATAATGCCCGAAATAAAAGCCAAGATAATAATTTTACTTTTCATAAAATCTTCCGTCATTCCTCCGTATCCGCATCCTGCAAAACATTCGGCGGCGGAACGGGATGATGCATGCCTGTCCGCTGTGCCAGCACGTCGGCGTAGCGTTTGAGGAAGGCGTTCCATTCGTTTACGAAATTTGTGAAGGGCGGTACGTCGCCGTTGAGGGTCATGGTGGCTTCGAGGCGCGTCGT
>JAISDB010000069.1 GCA_031265155.1 Prevotellaceae bacterium
AATGGTGTGGCAGGCGTATAAAGGGAAAAAGAAGACTATCATTTACGTTGATAATGTCCGTTTGCATCACGCAAACATTCTCAAACCGTTTCCGGAAGTGCATCCCGAACTTGAAATCCGCTATCTGCCGGCATACTCGCCCGACCTCAATCCTGTGGAAAGAGTGTGGTGGTATATGCGAAAGATAATCACTCACAACCGTTATTTACAATCTCTCAAAGAACGCCGCGCCAAATTCTGGCAGTTATTTTCCTGTTGATTTACGACTAATTATTTGCTGAAAAATATATGTGTAATTAGTTTCTAAAAATTATATAAGATATTGCCTTTCAGCAATACGGCTTTAACAGTCTTGCGTAACATGAGTTAATAAATGATTTGTCCCCTTTTAAAGAGCAGCTAAATAATGATATTAATTCCGGATTGAACCGTAATTCCGGCGAAAGTCGGAATCTCATGAATGATGAAATTGCGGGTCAAGCGTGACAGGCTTTTGAGAAACCTAACAGGTTTGAAAAACCTGTTAGGTTAGGTTTTGTCGGATTTATCGTCTCGTAGAGACGACATTTAAATTATTAAATTTATCCGCGCTTCGGTAACTTGCTGTTTTTGCCGTACTGCTTCAAACATCAAAATGCTTGCTGCCGCCGATACGTTCAGAGAATTTATTTTGCCGCATATCGGAATTTTCACATGCTCGTCGCAAAGTTCAAGATTTGTTCTTGAAATTCCCGTATCTTCCGCTCCCATGATTATAGCGGTAGGCTTTACATAATCGACATCATAATAAAACTTTTCGGCTTTTTCGGTTGATGCAATTATTTGAAACCCTGCCGACTTTAAATAAAAAACGGCAGCTTTCAAATTTGGAACCCTGCATACCGGAATTATGTTCAGCGCGCCGCTCGAAGTTTTAACAGCATCGGCGTTAACAGGCGCGGCGCCTTTTGCAGGCATAATCACGGCTTGCGCTCCGGCACATTCGGCAGAGCGCGCTATCGCTCCAAAATTGCGCACATCGGTTACTCCATCAAGAATTATTACAAGAGGATTTTCGATGGTCTGTATTATACGCTCTGCCACAGTTTCAAAATCGGCAAGCTCAACAGCAGCGCACATGGCAACAACTCCCTGATGATTTTTCTGCGTAAATCGGTTTAGCCGCTCAACAGGAACCCACTGCACAAAAATGCCATGCTGTTTTATCAGCCTTACAAGCTGATGAAGAAGCTCGCCGTCGGCGCCATGCCTCAAATATACCTTTTCAATCTGTTTACCTGTTTCAATCGCCTCCATCACAGGGCGAATTCCAAAAATCATATTATCCATAAAGTTTGTAATATATTTATAATCCCCTAATCTAAAACATCAACCGCCTGTAATAATTTCCAGTTCATAACTTGATTTTTCCCATTCGTGCATTTGCTTTGCAAGTTGCGATTTCAGCGCATTATACTGTTCAAAGATGCCGCTGTCGCCAATATTGATATTATACATTTCGGGATTTGCAAGTTTTTTATCCCACTCGGCGATTTTCATTTCTGTTTCTTCGATTTGCCTTTCTATTTTAGCTATGCCTGCCTGTATCTTACGCAAATTTTTTTCGTTTTCCTTTTTTTTGAGATATTCATCTTTTCCCGATGATTCCCTGTTTTTCCGATTTACGGCAATATCGGTTTTTTTCTCTATTTCGTTCAGGTTTTCAATTTTTCGGCGCTGCAGGAAATAATAAACTCCACCAAGATATTCCTTTACCTTGCGGTCGCGAAATTCATAAACCCTGTCAACCAAGCCATCAAGAAATTCACGGTCGTGCGACACAACCAGAAGCGTTCCGTCATATTTGAGCAGCGCATCCTTTAAAATGTCCTTCGAGCGCATGTCCATGTGATTTGTCGGTTCGTCGAGAACAATAAAATTATAAGGCTCTATCAACAGTTTTGCCATTGCAAGCCGCGAACGCTCTCCGCCCGAAAGCACCTTTACCTTTTTATCAACATCGTCGCCCCTGAATAAAAACGCTCCGAGAATATCGCGCAGTTTTGTACGTACATCGCCAACGGCAATACGTTCAAGAGTTTCAAACACAGTTGCACTGTCGTCCATTATGGTATCCTGATTCTGTGCAAAATATCCGAGGTTAACATTGTAACCGGTTTTTGCTTCGCCCTGTTCATAATCAAGTTCGCCTGCGATTATGCGCGCCATTGTTGTTTTCCCTTCGCCATTGCGACCAACAAATGCAATGCGGTTTCCACGTTCTATTTTCAGGCTTACATCCCGGAAAACCACATTATCGCCAAACTGCTTGCTTATACCGTTTGCTTCAAAAACCACCTGCCCCGAACGTGGCGCAGGCGAAAATTTTATGTGCAATGCCGAACCGTCTTCCTCATCGATTTCAATTATATCAATTTTTTCGAGCTGCTTTATTCTCGACTGCACCTGATTTGACTTTGTCGGCTTGTATCTGAATTTATTTATGAAATCCTGAGTGTTTTCAATCAGCTTTTGCTGATTTTGATATGCGGCAACCTGCTGTTCGCGGCGTTCCTTTCGTAACTGCACGAATTGAGAGTAAGGAACTTTGTAGTCATAAATTTTTCCTAACGAAATTTCTACTGTTCGCGCTGTTACGCTGTTCAGAAATGCACGGTCGTGCGAAATTAGCATTAACGCTCCATCAAAGGTTTTCAAATAATCTTCGAGCCACTGTATTGATTCAATATCAAGATGATTTGTAGGCTCATCGAGCAAAATCAAATCTGGACGCCGCAGGAGTATTTTTGCAAGCTCAATTCGCATGCGCCAGCCTCCGCTGAATTCATTTGTATTCCTATAAAAGTCGGTTCGTTGAAAACCAAGCCCCAGCAAAGTCTGCTCAATGTTTGCCTCGCGATTTTCGCCTCCGTGAATGTTATACAAATCGTTTGCCTCATTAAGCTTTTCGATTGTCTTCAGGTATTCTTCCGAACTGTAGTCGCTGTATTTTGACAAATCTTCGGTGAGCATGGATATCTGCCTTTCGATATTTTGCAGAATATCGAAGGCTTTCATTACTTCTTCAAAAACGGTAAGATGGTCGTAATGCGGCATCTGCTGCGGTAAATATCCTGTACTTATATCTACAGGACATGAAACAATGCCTGATGAAGGATTTTGCAGGCGCATGAGTATTTTCAATAATGTTGACTTTCCTGCGCCGTTTTTACCGACAAGACCAATGCGGTCGCGCGAGTTTATCATTATCGAAATATTGTCGATAAGCGTAAATCCGCCAAATGAAACTGTTATATTATCTAATGAAACCAAATTTCTAAAAATTCAAATATTGATGCAAAAGTATATATTTTATGCGTAAAATGAAAAACAGCATGCATTATCCCGATTGCATTGCATTTGCTATTATTTCAAATATTTTTTGAGGATTATGATTTTCACCTGTCAAGATTATTTTTGCCTTATTATAGATATGTTCCCTTGCAGATAAAAGGCTCTTTATATATTCATGCAGCTCGTTACCATGCTTGCCCTGCAATAGCGGACGTTCGGGATTCGACCGTAAAATATTTTCGTACAGCTCGTCAACAGTGCATTTCAGATAAACGCTTGTTCCGTGCATGTTCATATACGAGATATTATTGTAGTGACAGGGAGTTCCTCCGCCTGTGGCAAGCACAAAGCTGCGATTGCCCTCTGTTATTTCGCACAATGTTTCGCGTTCGTAAAGCCGGAACTTTTTTTCTCCTTCTTCCGTAAATATTTTTGCTATGGAACTGCAGTATTTTTTTTCGATATAATGATCCATGTCAAAAAAAACGGTATTCAAAAGTTCAGCCAGAGGCTTTCCATAAGCGGTTTTTCCGCTGCCCATAAAGCCAATCAGAAATATTTTTATATTTTCGTTCACGGAAACAATGCGTATTTTACAGCCGTAAATTACAGCAATGACATTTGTACTGCTTTGCTGTCATCTATTTCGGCTTTATTATTTACTGTTTCATCCGGCTTTGGACTTTTTTTGACAGGCTCAACAAATTTAACGGTGTCGATTTCAAATGTTGAAATGCGCTTGCCTTTTGCTCTGAAACTTTTTTCTCCGATGAACTGCTCCACGTTAATCAATTCGGCATTACGTTTGGCATGTTTTCCTTTGAATGTTACTTCAATTTGCGGATATTTGTCCTGTGACATTTCGACAAGGTACGATTGCCGATTCTCATCTATAAATCGTTGCGGAGCATTTGATATTTCAAACTTGAAGCGCTTAACATAAAAATACTTCTGTTCGCCGTCGAAATAAATTGCCGAAAAAACAGTATCGGGATCGTACTTTTCAATAGACATAACATCATCATCGTAACGATTGCTTAAATCGAAACCGGTTGTGAAATATGTTCCCTGATTTGTTACGACAAGAATTTTATCGTCGCCTGCAAATTCGCCAATCAAAGTTCCTCTTCCTTCGGCGTTCAGGCGGTTTATGGATTCATCGAGCCAGATTTGACGACCGCCAAGTGTCGATTCGCCCTTTTCTTTCAATACGATTTTATGTATTGCATATTTTGTGAATATGTTTCCGATTGACTGGCGACCCTTGATTGCAAGCGTGCTGAAATCAAGTTCTGCAATAAGATTTTTCAAGCGCGGACGCGGCTTAAAGTATATTTTCAATATTTCGGCTTCACCGTTGGCGTTTGCGCTGAAATACAGGACTTGCGAATTTGCAGTTCCTTTTGTAAGATCGTATTCGCGGTCGCGCGTTATTGATGTAACGGCAAAGCGCTTCATCATTACTGCTCCGTTTTTTCCATCGCGATAAATGGCGTTGTAAATTGTTCTGTCGTCGTTACGCTTAAAAATTCCGACATGTATAATATCTTTTCCTATGAATATTTTTTCTGCAACTTTTGTGATAATATATTTTCCGCTTTTAAGAAAAACTATAATGTCATCAACATCCGAACATTCGCAAACATATTCATCCTTTTTCAATCCTGTTCCGGCAAAACCTTCCGCACGGTTTACATACAGCTTCTCGTTTGCAACAACAACCTGAGATGCCTGAATTATGTCAAAATCCATAATTTCGGTTTTACGCTCTCGACCTTTTCCGTACTTCTTTTTTATTTGCTGAAAATATGTAATTGCATAATCGGTTAGATTGTCAAGATTGTTTTGCACTTCATCAATTTCAAATTCAATATTTTTGATATGCTCATCAGCCTTTTTTATATCGAATTTTGATATTCGGCGAACAGGCTTGTCGGTAAGTTTAAGTACATCTTCGCGGGTAATTTCGCGCCTAAATCTTTTTTGATACGGTGTAAATGCAAGTTCAATCGCAACAAGCTGATCTTCCCATGTTTTTGTGTCTTTTTCGAGTTCGCGATAAATACGCTGTTCAAAAAATATTTTTTCCAAAGACGAATAGTGCCAGTCTTCGAGCAATTCGCTTATGCGTATTTCCAGTTCAAGTTTAAGCAGATTTCTTGTCGAATCGGCAGTGCGTTTAAGAATTTCGCTAACGCCCAGAAACATTGGCATTCTGTCAACAATTACACATGAGTTCGGCGATATTGATATTTCGCAATCGGTGAATGCATAAAGCGCATCGATAGTTTTATCCGGAGATGTATCGCCGGCAAGATGAATTACAATTTCAACGTTTTTCGATGTATTGTCGTCAACTTTTTTGATTTTTATTCTTCCTCTTTCGTTTGCTTTAATTATTGATTCTATTATGCCTGAAGTGGTTTTTCCGAAAGGAATATTTGTAATTACCAGAGTTTTGAAATCTTCGCCCTTTACTATTCGAGCGCGTACTTTTATTGCTCCTCCGCGTAAGCCATCATTGTATCTTGAGCAGTCGACATATCCGCTTGTAGGAAAATCGGGATACAGTTGAAAATCTTTACCTTGCAGGTACAGAATCGAAGCGTCAATAAGCTCGTTGAAATTGTGCGGCATGATTTTCGAAGCCAGCCCTACGGCAATTCCATCAACACCCTGCGACAGCAGAAGCGGAAATTTCATTGGCAGCGTTACAGGCTCATTGTTGCGTCCGTCGTATGATGGCATACACTGTGTAATTTTGTTGTTGAATGCAACATCGCCGGCAAATTTTGACAGTCGCGCTTCGATATAGCGCGGCGCGGCAGCATTGTCGCCGGTAAGAATATTTCCCCAGTTTCCCTGCGTTTCTACAAGCAGATCCTTCTGCCCGAGCTGCACCAGCGCATCGCCGATAGATGCATCTCCGTGAGGATGATACTGCATTGTAAAACCTATTATATTTGCAACTTTATTAAAACGCCCATCGTCCATATTTTTCATTGCATGCAGTATGCGGCGCTGTACCGGCTTAAGCCCATCGTTAACGTGCGGCACGGCGCGTTCCAAAATTACGTATGATGCGTAATCAAGAAACCAGTCTTTATACATGCCCGAAAGAAGATGTTTTTTTGTATCATCCGCTTCAACAAGCTTTGTGAACCGCCTTGCGGAAGCGTCGGCTGTACTGTTTGCTTCGTCAATTATTTCTTCTGTTTTTTCTACCGGTTCGTCTAAATCAAAATCGTCTGCCATTTCCTGTAATTTCTTATTATTGTTTACTGTTTTACCATTTTTCCCAGTGCAAGTAATTTTCTTTCCATTTGTCTTTCGGCGTTTGTTCTCCTTCGGGATAGCCTATTATGACAAGCGACATGGGAATAACCGTTTCAGGCAAACCGAACGATTCGCGCAGTTGGTTCATTCTTTCCATATTAGGATAAACTGCCGTCCACACGGCGCCAAGCTGCATTGATTCGGCAGCCAGCAGAATGTTTTGTGTAGCTGCCGAACAGTCCTGCACCCAAAATTCGCTTAATTCGCCCTGAAAAAATCTGTCGGAATTACCGCATACAAGTATTGCGCCGCCGGCATTTCGAAACATCTTGTTTTGAGGTGTTTCTTGTGAAAGCATGTTTAAAACGGCGCTGTCGCTCACTGCAATAAACTCCCAAGGCTGTCTGTTTCCTGCCGATGGAGCCGCCATTCCTGCCTTGACTAATGTTGCCAAATCATCTTTGCCTATCATTTTACGTCTTTCAAAATCGCGCACGCTTTTGCGGTTGTGAATGTTTTGAAGAACAGTATTTTTGGCATCAGCCGTAACCGTTTTTTCTTTTTTCTCTTTAACGCTGCACGAAGCAACCAAAATACCTGCTATTGCAAGGCAAACAAAAGCTGTTTTCATTTTCTTATATTTTGAGTTAATAATTAAATAATTGACTGTTTAACTGTCATATCGTAATTTATTTACAATAAAATCTTTCCGTTCCGGCGTATTTTCGCCCATGTAAAACTCCAGAAGTTCGCGTATGGAATCATCTTTGCTTAGATGCACCTTGTCGATGCGTATTTTTTCTCCTATAAATTCTTCAAATTCTTCCGGTGAAATTTCGCCAAGACCTTTGAAACGTGTAATTTCCGCTTTTTCGCCCAGTGCGCCTATTGCTTTTTGACGATCGTTTTCGTTATAGCAATAATAAGTTGCATCACTGTTTTTTTTCGATTTGGAATCTCCTGATGTTCGCATTCCTATTTTACGCACTCTGAAAAGCGGCGTTTGCAGGATATATAAATGTCCCAGGCGAATTATATCCGGAAAAAACTGCAAAAAGAATGTCAGCAGCAGCAGGCGAATATGCATTCCGTCAACATCGGCATCGGTTGCAATCACTATTTTATTGTAGCGCAGGTTGTCGATATTTTCTTCTATGTTCAGAGCAGACTGCAAAAGGTTAAATTCTTCGTTTTCGTAAACCACGCTCTTTTGTTTTCCGTAAGTATTCAGCGGCTTTCCGCGAAGACTGAAAACAGCCTGCGTATTTACATCCCTTGACTTTGTTATTGAGCCGCTTGCAGAATCGCCTTCGGTTATAAACAGCGTGGATTCTTCGGCAAGAGCATGCTTATCGTTGTAATGCACGCGACAGTCGCGAAGTTTTTTGTTGTGGATATTTGCTTTTTTTGCGCGTTCGCGGGCATTTTTCTGAATACCTGATATTGTTTTGCGTTCTTTTTCCGATTCCTGAATTTTTTTCAGAATAATTTCGGATACTGTTTTATTCTTGTGTAAATATTTATCCAGTTCATTTGAAAGGAAATCTATTACGAAAGTACGGATTGATTTGCCATTGGGCGACATGTCTTTGGAACCGAGTTTTGTTTTGGTTTGCGATTCAAAAACAGGCTCTACGACCTTTATGCTTATTGCGGCATAAATCGACATGCAAATATCTTTTGTATCAAAATCCTTTTTGTAAAAATCGCGTATTGTTTTTCCTATTGCTTCTCTGAATGCGCTCAGGTGAGTTCCTCCCTGCGTTGTGTGCTGTCCGTTGACAAACGAATAACACGTGTCACCGTAGCCCGAACCATGCGTAATTACAACTTCAATATCACTGCCTTTCAGATATATTGGCGAGTACAGCGGTTCTTCGCTCATATTTTCATTAAGCAAATCAAGCAGTCCGTATTTTGAAATATAATTTACGCCGTTGAACGATATGGTTAATCCTATATTTAAATAAGTATAATTTCGAACCATAGTTTCAACAAAACTGCTGTTGATAACATAGTTACCAAAAATGTTTTTATCGGCAACAAATGTTGTATCTGTTCCGTTTTCTGCATTTGTATCTTTGGATATGTCTTCGATCAAATTTCCACATTCAAAAGTAATGTGGCGTGACTTTTTTTCGCGTATCGATTCCACGCAAAACTTTGACGACAGAGCATTTACGGCTTTTATGCCTACACCGTTCAATCCTACTGATTTTTTAAATACTTCCGAATCATATTTTGCTCCGGTATTCATTTTTGATGTTGCATCAACAAGCGCACCCAGCGGAATTCCCCGTCCATAATCGCGCACGCAGATTTCATCTTCGTTTATTGTGATTTCAATACGCTTGCCGTAACCCATTGTATATTCGTCGATGGAGTTGTCGATGACTTCTTTCAACAGTACATAAACGCCATCGTCGGGTGATGAGCCATCGCCGAGTTTGCCAATGTACATTCCCGGACGGCGACGTATGTGTTCTTTCCAGTCGAGAGTTATAATATCGTCTTCAATGTATTTTTTAATTTCACTCATATAAAATTTATGTTCTTTGCTTACTCTTTATAGCTTTGCCTGCAATAAACAGATTTTGCAAATGTACAAACTTTGTGATAAACATTATTATAAATTTATTAACAATTTGCCTGATATTATACTTTTAGTATCAATGTAACAGGTTTGTTTACAGTTTTTTACAATTAAAATTATTGTGTGAAACTGCAAGCTGTTGCTTACTGTTTTTCGTACTTTTACTTAACAGGTACGTCAGTTAAATCTATGCGGTTTCAATCTTACTGAGCAAAGATAAATGACAGTTGATAAACATCAATAAGCATAATTTTCAGCCTGAAATTTTACCCGTTGGACTCAAGTACTCAAAAATAACCTGAATTTTGACCTGAATACAAAATTTAACACTTTTGTATTCACAGATTCCAATTTATTTAATTTATTGTTATTGAATTATTTATAATGCCTGTTAGTGGACAAAACAATTAAATATTTTCATTTTATTAACAATTTGTTGATATTATTTTAAAAATATATTATACATTTGAACTTTATTATTATAACTTTGCACAATTAAATATCATGTATCATGAAAAAAACTGTAATTTTTGTTATGACAACAGTCTGTTTGTTTGCATGCAGCGATAAAAAATCCTCGATTGATTCGGAGTTGAAAACGCCTGCAATTAATGAATTTAACTACAAGGTAGATGTCTTTGCCGACATGGAAATTTTGCGCTATCGCGTTCCCGAAATTGAAAAATTAACGGCAAAGCAAAAGGAATTGCTTTACTGTTTGAATGAAGCTGCGCTCCAGGGTCGCGATATTCTTTACGACCAGAATGGAAAATATAATCTGTGCATTCGCCGTACACTGGAACATATCTATACAAATTTCGACGGCGATAAAAATTCGGACAATTTCAAAATGCTTGAAACATATCTGAAACGTGTTTGGGTATCCAACGGTATTCATCATCATTATGGAAATCATAAATTTGTCCCTGAATTTTCACAGGATTTTTTTATTAATGAAATCAAAAAACTGCCTGAAGCAGCTTTTGAAAAAATAGGTTTAAATTCCGATAAGCTTATATCTGTTATCGTACCGATAATTTTTGATCCTGCAATTTTTGCTACACGTTTAAATCAGGCATCGAATGTTGACCGGATAATAACGTCGGCATCAAACTATTACGAAAATGTAAATCAAAAAGAAGTTGAAACGTTCTACGGCAAGATGAAAGATCCGGGCAATGAAACGCCTGTATCTTATGGATTGAACAGCAAGCTTGTAAAAGAAAACGGACAAATATTTGAAAAAACATACAGGCTTGGAGGCTTGTATTCGGCAGCAATAGAAAAAACGGTTTACTGGCTGCAAAAGGCAGCCGCAGTTGCTGAAAACGAACACCAGAAATCTGTTATCGAAAAACTTGTTGATTATTATAAAACAGGCGATTTGCAAAAATTTGACGAGTATTCGATATTGTGGGTTGCAGATACTTTACCGCATATTGATTTTATAAACGGATTTATCGAAACATACGGCGACCCAATGGGCATGAAAGCAAGCTGGGAAGCAAATGTAAATTTCAAAAATACCGAAGCTACAAAACGCACTGAAATCATAAGCGCCAATGCACAGTGGTTTGAAGATAATTCGCCTACCGACAAACAGTTCAAAAAAGAAAAAGTTAACGGAATTGCAGCAAAAGTCATTAACGTATCAATTCTTGCAGGCGACAGCTACCCTACAACGCCAATAGGAATCAATCTGCCGAACTCAAACTGGATTCGCGCTGTTCACGGTTCGAAATCGGTAACAATAGAAAATATTACCGAAGCCTACGATCAGGCATCTCACGGAAACGGTTTTGCCGACGAATTTGCATGGAGCAAAACGGAACTCGACTTAATGAACTCATATAAATTCATAACCGATAACCTTCATACCGACTTGCACGAATGTCTCGGTCACGGTTCGGGAAAACTTCTTCAAGGCGTAGATCCTGATGCATTGCAATCATACGGAGCGGCAATAGAAGAAGCGCGTGCCGATTTGTTTGGATTATACTTTATTGCCGATGCCAAAATGGTTGAACTCGGCTTGCTGCCAAACGAAGAAGCATATAAAGCCGAATATTATTCGTTTTTCATGAATGGCTTGCTGACGCAGCAAACGCGTATTGAGCCGGGCAAGGACATCGAAGAAGCGCACATGCGAAACCGGCAGCTTATAGCTCGCTATGTGTTCGAAAAATCGGCTGAAGACAAGGCTGTTGAATTTAAGACGCGCGATGGAAAAACATTCGTTGTTATCAATGATTACAGGAAAGTTCGACAATATCTGGGCGAGCTTTTAGCTCAAATTCAGCAAATAAAGTCAACAGGCGATTTGACTGCGGCGCGCAATATGATAGAAAAATATGCGGTGAAGCTTGATCCTGTTTTACACAGGGAAGTCATTGAGCGCTATGCAAAATTAAATATTACTCCATATAAGGGCTTTGTAAATCCGGTATATACGCCAATATTTGATAAGGATAATAATTTTATCAATTTGAAAATCGACTATGCCGAAAATTTTGCAGAACAGCATTTGCGCTACTCTCGCGATTATTCCAGCCTGCCATCATTTAATGATTAATTAGCATTTATAATAAAATGAAAAAAACAGTTAATAAAATTCTTGCAATATTTATATTATTGTCGGCTTCCATGATTTCCGTTGAAGCGCAATCGTTAAAAACTGCAGACTCATATTTTTCAAAAGGCGCATATTACAGTGCGGCAAACCTGTACAGACAGCTTATCAACCTTAAAAGCGGCGATAAAAACGTAAGAAGCCGGAAAGGAGAAATAATGTTTCGCATAGGCGAATGTTACAGACGGATGAATAAAACCGCAGATGCTCTTAAATGGTATGAGCAAGCCGAAGAAGCAGGTTATAATCAGGCAGAATTATATTATGGATCAGGCGTTGTCCGGCAAATGCACGGAGAGTATGATAAAGCACATGACTTGTTTATGCGTACAAAAGGGAAAAACGGTGATTTTAAATTGCTTGACACAAAAATAGAATCGTGTCTTATTGCCGGACATTACGGAAGAACCAATAATCTGTACGAAATAATACCTGTAAGCAATTTAAATACACGAGGCAGCGAATTTGGAATATCTTTTTACGAAAAAAATTTAATATATGCATCAACAGGCAGAGTAACGCAATTGAACAAAATGTCGGAACGCACGGGACTTCCGCTTTCAGGCTTGTACATCGCATCGCTCGATTCGCGGTCGCTTTACGGTTCTGTAAAAAAACTGGAAGCAATGTCGGAAGAGCTTGCCAACGAAGGAACGTTTTGTTATGATGCAAAAAACCGGCAGTTATACTGTACTCGCTGTGAAGCGGAAAGCGAGAACTGCTTCATTTATAAGGTAAGTCTGAAAGACAACAGATACAAAATAAACGGAAAATTGAAACTGGGCAAAATTACCAATGGGATAGCTCATCCTTATATAACCGAAGACGGAAACAGGATTTATTTTTCGTCAATTATCGATGGCGGTTACGGCGGAGTTGATTTATGGTACGTTGACAAGGATAAAAAAGGCAATTATGGAAAACCTGTTAATTTGGGACCGAATGTAAATACTGCCGGCGACGATGTATTTCCATCATTTATCGATGGAGTTTTATATTTTTCATCTACAGGACATCCCGGTTTGGGCGGACTGGATATTTTTGCAAGCTACATGCAGGAAGATGGAAGTTTCGGCAAAGCTCATAATCTGCGCGCGCCGTTTAATACATCCTGGGATGATTTTAACCTGATACATCAAGCGCATGACAATTCGGGGCTGTTTATCAGTAATCGAAACAACAGTGTAAGCAGCGATGATATATACGCATTCAACGATTTTCCTCCGGTAATAATAACGCTGGATGGACTTGTATATGACAGCAAAACAAAAGAACAGCTGAAAGAATATACCGTTATGATAACGGATGAAGATGATAAATTTTTTGAAACAACCGTAACCGACAGCAGCAATTATTTTGTGTATGTCATGCCCGGCAGAAATTATAAAATCAAGGCAATGGCTTCGGGATATGTTGAAAATGCGGAAATATTAAGCACTGCGGATGTACCTAATTTTTCGGATTTATACTCTAAAATATATCTGGACAAAGTTGTTGAAGAACCTGTAATCGAAAGCGATATAGAAAAAATGATGGTTATCGAAATCAAAAATATTATTTATGAATACGACAGATTCCGTTTGACGGAACAGTCGAAATCAGAACTTGATAAATATGTTCGATATTTTGATGAATATCCCGAACTGACGGTTGAAATCGGTTCGCACACCGATTCGCGAGGCTCGCATGCTTACAACATGAAACTGTCGGAACTGAGGGCAAAAGCCGTTGTTGATTATTTAATCTCAAAAGGCATAGATGAAAGCAGACTTGTATGGAAAGGTTACGGCGAAGAACAGCCGCTCGTACCGAACGCAAAGACTGAAGCCGAGCATAAAGCAAACCGTCGCACGGTATTCAAAGTACTGACGCTTGGAACACAAGACAAAAATATAGTTGTGAAGCAGATATCAATGGAAGATACGGAAAACGATTCGGACGCGCTGGATTTAAGCGGCTGGTGGATACAAATTCACGTATCGGCAGGTTCGGGCAGCATGAATTTGCCTGCGATACAAACAGCAGAACGCATAACAGGCAGGAAAGTACAGCTGATTAGGACAAATGATGGCAAAAATCACTACTGCCTACGCTACAATACTCAAACCGAAGCGATGAAAGCGGAAACCGTATTGCAGAAAGAAAAAATAAAAACGACACTGTTGCAATTTTAAACTGCCGTAACAGATATTAAAGCATTGAGAATATGTAATAACAGAAACACAGATATTTAATTGTTCCTTAACAAGTATATTTTTCAGAGATAATAAAGATGTTTTTTCTGTTACTTTTGTATCAAGGCAAATTAACAGGAAAAACATTATTTATTTTGCAGGGTTTTATATCTGTATTGATTAAAACCCTGCAATTTTTCTTTCTGATTTTCGTTTATAATTATTTATTATTAATGCGAATCAGCAGTTAAAAAATAAGATAGATAAAAGCGATAGCAATTTTGCCGACAGCATGAATAAGAAGTCCGCGGGTAGATCTGACTTTGTGCGCTCTTTGAATATTTGTCAGTTCATTCAACCGGTTGAAGAAAGCCTCAATGGGTTGTCTGACTTTGGAAACGGCGGCTGAAAAAAGCTCACTGGCAGCCTTATTGAATTGTGTAATGCATTCCGCTTGTCCCTTGACGGCTTTAACAGGTGTGAGCATCTCCAATTTTTGTGATTTTGTTTTAGCCTGATTGAAATATTGCGTATCAGCATATATTTTATCGCCAAAGACCGTCCTGTGACCTAACTTCTCGCCCCAGACCTGCTTGAATACGCTTAAGTCGTTTTCTGCTGCGGTGGTAAAGAAGATACTTTCAGGAAATGGTATCGCTCCCTTCCGTTGAAAGCCCAATGCGTGTAATTTAATACCGTAATAATATTGATTTTTTGTAGAACAATAGCCTTTTGATGTGATTTCCAATGCAACCTTACCTGTCCGGTTTCGTCCCCTGCATGTCATTATGGGCATTGAATCAACCAGCGAAATCATCGAACTGCAGTCTTCTGGTTTGAATGATTCTATCAGTCTTTGGGATAATATCCTGAATGCTTCCGACAACAGATTTAATCAGTAATTGAATGTTTGATAAGAAGGTAAACGGGGAAACCATGAGGATAGATACTCTTTAGCAAATGTATAAATGTCTTTTATCAGGAAATATTTCTGACAGTAACCGGCAAACAGGTAAATTGTCATAATTTCCCGGTCTGTGAATGCCGGATTGGAATTATTACTGTATCTTTGGCAGTAATATTTGAGTTCACTCCCGTATAAATCGCAGATATACATATAAATCTTTATTAGTATTAGTTCTTTTCTTTGGGGTATCATAATAGAAAAATAGGTGATTATATTATTCTAATTTAATGATTCCTGAAGAAATGAACTATTCTTTTTTTTTAATACTCCTTGCTCTTCTATTTATGATTGCTCTAATACTGATTCGCATTAATAAATGATTTATTCCTTTTTGAAGAGCAACTATTTAAAGTTATTCTATTCTGAACTGGTCTGCTGTTTTTCGCAAACCGATTCTGTTGTATAACACTTGAATTGCACTTCAATGGGAAAATTACCAACCATTTTTGGCATCATTACCTATTGTTTTCTTATCTTTTTTGAAACAAATTCTATAATAAAAATAAGCATAAAGCCAACAAAGGCAAACATTATTACGGATAGCAAATGCGAATCGCTGTTTGTAAGCTCGCTGTAAGCCGATGGCAAAATATTTTTTTGAGACAAAGGCTGCTCGATTCCGTGCCGGTCGGTAAAAGTTAAAACTGTGCTTTTCCATGGCCATATTTTATTCAATGAACCGAACATGAATCCTGTGAGCGAAGCCAGCGTTATTGTTTTGAAGCGTTTGAAAAGCCACGACAAAACCCGTGAAAATGCAATAATACCAATGCCTGCGCCGCATAAAAAAACGCCTATTATGATAAAATCAAATGCAGCAAGCGCTTCCATCATAAACAGATATTGCCCCAGAAGCACAAGGATAAAGCTTCCCGAAATACCGGGCAAAATCATTGCGCAAATTGCAATCGCTCCGCATAAAAAAATATACCAGTATTCGCTGCTTGAATTTAATGGAGTATTTTCGGGCGAAGTAATAAAAAACGCAATAACGGTAAATATTATGAACGTACCAATAGCTTTGATATTCCAGTTAACGCTACGTGCAACAAATACTGTTGATGCAACTATCAAACCGAAAAAAAACGACCAGACAAAAAGCGGGTAGCTTGTAATCAAAAAAGTCATTAATTTTGCAAGGCTGACAAAACTCACAGCAATTCCGCCCAGTAAAACGCCAAGAAACGCAATATCCATATTTATACAAAATTCTTTGAATTTGCCTTTCAACAGTAATTTTATGTTTTTAATATTTATGCTTTTTATTGCATCTATAAGCCGTTCGTAAATTCCTGTTATAAAGGCAACAGTTCCTCCCGAAACGCCCGGGATGACATCGGCAGCACCCATTGCAATGCCTTTGAAAAATATAAGAATGTAATTGGATTTGGATTTGTTCATTATCTTTTTGTTTTAAACGATCTGTAAACGCTCATTATTTGTTCGTTAAGCATTACTTCGGGACATATTTCAAAAAATGTTTTCATCATATCTGGATTAAGTTCAATAGCGCGTTCTATATAAATAACGCATTGAGGTATGCTGTCGATTATAAAATTATAATACGCCAAATGATAACAGACTTCACCAACAGAATAGAAATCTTCGTTGTACTTTGTTTCAAGAACGCTTATGGCTTCTTCGATATCCTCAATGGCGACAATTTCAGCATATAACAGCCATGCATGATAATCATGCTTGCACGAATCAGTGTAAATAACCTGTTTAATTGTCTGTTTTGCTTCCTCTATTTTATCCTGCTGAAGCTGTATTTTACACATTTGAATGAAAAAGGCAGGAATAATTTCGTTGTCGTTCAATGCTTTATGCATAAACTGTTCCGCCATTTCAAATTCGCTTTTTGCCGAATATATGTTTGCAAGACTTGAATATGCGTCCTTGTAATTAGAATTTAACGACACAATATCAAGATATATTTTTTCGGCTTTGCCGTATATTTCTTTACGCTCGTAGCATTTTGCAATGCCAAACATGGCGTCGGTATTTTCTTTTTCTGCTTTTAGAATTTTACCGTATATGTTTATAGCTTCATCATATCGTCCAAGCATGCTGATACATTCGGCTTTGTTGATCAGTGTTTCCGTTGCATCCGAAGTGTTTACGGCAAGTCGAAAATCGAAGGCTTTGATTGCATTTTCGTAGTCCGACAGCAACATGTAAATGTAGCCCAGTTCGTTCCAGATATTTTCGTCGAACGGATCGTTTTCAATCATTTTTTCATATACAGCCAAAGTTTTGTGATATTCCGATTCATATTCGTAGCACTTGGCAAGCCTGTACATCAAGTCGGCATTAAAGTCGAGAATCGTATCATGCGCAAGCTCAAGATATTTTTTTGCGAGCTGCATTTGATTTGTCAGCATCAGAAAATCGCATATTATTTCTATTGTAAAATCTTTATCATCAGATAATTTTATTGCCTTGTCAAATAATTTTTCAGCCGATTCGTACTGATTTCTTTTAATGCAAATTTCACCTTTCAGAACGTAAACATCGGGAATTGTATCGCTGTTGTATTCTATGGTTTTGATTATTTTTCCGGCTTTGCCCAATTCATTGCTTCTGATATACAGGTCGGCTTTGATTATTTTAAGTTCAAAAGACGAAGGATAAAAAGTTTCGGCTACGCTGTTAACGGCAAGAGCGTTTTTATAATTGCTGTTCAGCATATAATAGTCTGAAATGGCGATAAACTCGTCAAGCTCAAAATAATGCTGCCTGTTGTTCTCGTACTGTTTTGCCAACAGTTCGGACTGTTGCATATAATTTTTACTTTCCGACATTACTTTATACTTTTATTGTTGATAAAAAATTGATTATCAGGCTCACGAATTTTGTCGTTTCATTTGACTTTTCAAGAAGTATCAAATCGAAAGGATCGTTTTTATATTGCGTTCCTCCTATTTTGAATTTTGCCATCGATAATGTTGATATGTATTTGTAAACATAATCCGAGCTGCGCGACATATCAATGAATACGTCGAATTTTTGCGCTACGAACCGATTCACATTGTCGCAATTCGGTTTGCCGTACCATGTCAAGTCCGATTTGGCAAACACTTTTATATATTCGGGAATTTGTTTCAGTATTTCAGGTTCAATATTTTTTACGTTTTCAAATGCAATAGCCGATATTTTGATTTTTCTCACCAGAAAGAATTTCATCATTTTATCTGCCATTACATACATGTTTTCAGTATTTTCAAATAAAATACCTACGCTTTTCATCGAGTCGATATTGCAAAATGCTCTGCTGCGCTTAATTTTCGATGCGCGTTTTTTCAAAATCCTGTTTCCTGCTATTTTCTTTACTAAATTCATCATAATTCATTATTTATTAGCTCGTTAAATTGATTTTCATCAATAATTTTCACTTTCAGCCTGTTTGCTTTGTCAATTTTCATTTGTCCGCTTTTTTCTCCTGCAAGCAAATATGCGGTTGATGCCGAAATTGCAGAAACGTTTTTACCGCCGTGCTTTTCTATTATCTGTTTCAATTCGTCCCGCGAACAAGAATTAAAAGTTCCCGAAACAACAAAACTCATGCCTTTAAGCCTGTCCGAAATTTTTTCGACATTTTCCCCTGCTTCCATTTGTAATCCTGCATCCCGCAAGCGCCGTATTATTTCCCGATTTTTCGTATTTGCAAAATATTTAATTATGCTTTGCGCAATTCGCTCGCCTATTTCATCAATCTGCAGCAGTTCATCCAGACTTGCCGACATAATCTTATCGATGGAATTTAATTTTTCTACAATTTTTTTTGCTGTTGTTTCGCCAACAAAACGAATTCCCGTTGCAAACAGAACTCGTTTAAATTCCACATTTTTTGAGTCTTCTATGCTTTTTATTATGTTTTCAGCCGATTTTTCGGCAATACGCTCAAGAGGCAGCAGTTGCGATTTTTTCAAGTCGTACAAATCGGCGACATTGTTTATCAAGCCATGCCTGTAAAGCAGTTCTATGGTTTCTATTCCCAAGCCATCAATAGCCATAGCCCTGCGTGATATGAAATGTTCGATTTTTCCTATTATCTGCGGATGGCATCCGTTTTCGTTCGGGCAAAAATGTTTTGCTTCGCTTTCTTCACGCTCAAGCTTTGTTCCGCATTCGGGACAGTGTGTAATATATTCAAACTTTTTGCTGCTGTCTGTCCGGTGCGATTTATCAACTCCAACTATCTTGGGAATTATTTCTCCGCCTTTTTCAACAATCACCATGTCGCCAATGCGAATATCAAGAATATTGATTTGTTCCTGATTGTGCAGCGATGCACGTTTTACCGTTGTTCCTGCAAGCAGTACGGGTTTCAGATTTGCCACCGGCGTAATTGCGCCGGTACGTCCAACCTGAAAATCGACAGATAATAATTCCGTAACCGCCTGTTCGGCTTTGAATTTGTAGGCTATTGCCCAGCGCGGCGATTTTGCGGTAACTCCCAGTTCTTCCTGCTGTTCGAGGCTGTTAATTTTTATTACGACTCCATCGGTATCGTACGGCAATTCTTTTCGTGCGTCATTCCAATAATTTATGTATTCGATAACCTGTTGCAGTGTTTCGCATTTTTGTACATTTTGCGATACCGGAAAACCCCATTTTTTGGCTTCCTGCAAATTGTCATAATGATTTGCATAAGGCAGGCTGTCGCCGAGCAGGTAATATAAAAAGCAGTCCAGTCCGCGTTTTGCAACTTGCGCAGAGTTTTGTAGTTTTATGGTTCCTGCCGTTGCGTTTCGAGGATTTGCAAATTGAGGCTCGCCTGCTTCCAGACGCTCGCTGTTTAAGCGTTCAAACGATGAATGAGGCATAAATATTTCGCCGCGAATTTCAAATTCTTCGGGATAGCTGCCATATATTTTTAACGGAATATTTCGTATTGTTCGTATGTTTGCAGTAACATCATCGCCTTTTTCGCCATCGCCGCGAGTTACGGCTTGCAGCAAAATTCCGTTTTTATAAGTCAAACTTATTGATATTCCGTCGAATTTGAGTTCGCAAACATATTCAAAATTATTGCCTGCAATTTTTTTCACGCGCTGGTCGAAATCATTCAAATCGCTTTCCGAATATGTATTTCCAAGCGACAGCACCGGATATTTGTGCCTGATTTGAACAAATTCACTGTTTATATCGTTGCCTATACGCTGAGTTGGAGAATCTGCCGTTTGCAATTCGGGAAATTCTTTTTCAATTACTTCGAGTTCTTTTACAAGCAAGTCGTATTCAAAATCACTGATTGCAGGATTTGCATCAACATAATAACTGCGATTGTGCTGTTCAATGATTTTGCGTAAATTTTCGCATCGTATTTTTGCTTCCGTAAAATTCATTGTTTTATTTTTCTACAAAAGTACTAAAAGCATCAGATTTTATGTTATTTGTTGATAAATTTTATAAAATTCCGATACGAAATATAATTTAGCGACATGATAATTGCGGTAATGCGTTTGACTGAACAGCAATTAATTCGGAAACCGCTGCCGGTAAATTACTTTCCATATCAATAAACAGCAAACAGTATTTTTTATAAAAATCAATTTTCGCCGTACATATTTCCGTTAAACGCCGAAGAGATCTGTTCGGCAAACGAATCCAAAGCTGTTTGGAGTTTTCCTTTAAGCATCATTTTAACCATTATGTTCATTTTGGCATGCAATACAAGGCGCATTCGAGTATCGCAGGGAGCAACCTGCTTTAGCTGTACCCAAAACAAAAACTCAAATGGAAGCTTTCCTATTCCCATATATTTTATCATTGCAAACGGTGTTTTGTCAAGGATTTTTATCCCCATAGCCATACCTTTTACCGAAAATGTACATTCATCTGCTGTTGCTCTAAAATCATCAATCCTGTCGCGCGGAATCAGCTGCGAAAACTTGCTGAAATCCGAAAAGAAAGTATAAATATCTTCAGCTTGGCGCTGAATGGCTACTGTTTTACTTGTATATTCCTGCATTTTATTTTTTCCATGTTTCTGGCGATTGTCTCCACTCGCCGACAGCTTTTATATCATCGGCATTTATATAACCGCATTTTGTTGCTTCGTCCAAAAGCGTTGTATAATCGCAAAGCGTCGTTAAATCACAGTTTGCCGCTGCAAAATTTTTGGCTGCCGCATCTAATTCATAACTGAAAATTGCCAACATTCCAAGAACTTGAGAACCTGCCTTTTTGATTTCTTCAACGGCTGCAATACTGCTTCCGCCTGTCGAAACCAAATCTTCGATAACGACAACTTTGCTGTTTTCGGTCAATTCGCCTTCAATCAAATTTTCCATTCCGTGTGATTTTGGCGACGAGCGAACATATATAAAAGGCTTGTTTAATGCTTCCGCAGCCAAAACTCCATGTGCGATTGCTCCTGTTGCTACTCCTGCAATAAATTCGCAATCGCCGTATTTTTCATTTATTTTTTCGACAAAAGCAGTATAAATCAATTTTCTAATCGCAGGATATGAAAGTATTTTTCTATTATCGCAATAAATCGGCGAATTCCATCCCGAAGCCCATACAAAATGCTTTTGCACATTTATCTTTACGGCTTTAATTTGCAACAGACTGTTCGCTATCTGTTTTGATATTTTATTCATATTTTATAATTTTGCGCAAAAATAACAATTTAGAAGCTATTTTAAATTTTTCAATTCCATTTGTTAAGCATTAATTTAACATCGCCAAGTGTATGATAGCCTCAATTGTATCCTCATTGAATTCATAATCAATAATAAGCATTCTGTAGTTTTCGAACTACGCGAAGGTTCTTAATCCATCTTTTTTGTAAAGTTTGATTGATAATCACAAGGACAACAAATATGCTCCACACAACCAACTGAAATCCAATATATTATATTAAATAATCATAAATTCAAAATAGATTCTTATATTAATCCAGTAAGTAACAAAATATTATATCTATACATGTTTTTAGCAATTTCAACTTAGTACATGACAAAAATTTGATGTATACTTAGAATTATTTGAATATCAACAAAATATGCTTTGTTTTTATTTGGAAATGACCTTGAAAATTCGTATCTTTACGACTGGTTTCCAAT
>JAISDB010000124.1 GCA_031265155.1 Prevotellaceae bacterium
ATTGTTAATTATCAAACAATGCTGATAGAGACAACCGAACAGATAAGCCGAATGCTCGACAGCGAACTTGCAAGGCTTCAGCAGGGCATTATTACAGCCCACGAGCAGGCGGGGCAGGTTGCCACCGGCAAGACAAAGGCAATGCTCGAACATAACGTTTCGGGCATGAGCGGCGTTCTGCTCGGCGCACCGTGGACGTTTACTCTCGAACGCGGACGCGGGCCTGCACACGGCGGCAATTCGAAGGGAGCGTTTTTGGAAAACTTAAAGCAGTGGATAACGGCAAAGGGTATCCCTTATAAAGATAACGCGGATTTGGAGCGTTTGGCGAACTTTTTCAGGTGGCATATAAACAAATTCGGTACAAAACTGTGGCGCAACGGCGGACGGCAGGATATTTTTACGCCTGCAATAAACGAGTTTAGCGATAATATCGCTGAAAACGTGGCAAATATTTATTCAAATGAAATACTGTCGAGTTTGTAGAATGGAAAAAATGAAAACAAAAATATTATTTAGCGTTTTTCGTATCTTTTGGCTTTAACCATTTATTAAGCAAACTTGCAATGCCGGTTAAAATACAAATCACCACAAAGAGTAGCAAAGATATACCTACAATATAATCAAGAAAAGTATTCATATAAAATATTGAAATTTTTGCAAAAATAAAAAAAATAATTAAAATACAAAAATAAATATTAAAAATTATGGCAGACACAGAAAAAACCGTATTGATAAAAGCGGACATAGTAAGCAATTTCGTAGAAGCGAAAAAGAATGTTGACGAAATCAGACGCAGTTACAAAGAATTGCAAAACAGGCTGATTGAAGTGCAAAAAACGCAGGGCAAAGAATCAGAAGAGTACAAACAATTAAATGCAGAGATTTCCGAACAGGCTAAACTTTTAGCAAATGCAAATGTTAAATTTCGAGAGGCGACAAAAATTATTGAAGGCGCAGCTCGGTCGCAGGATTTAATCAATAGCGCCACGCAAAATGCGGATAATTCGCTTCGCGCACTGGAGCGTGATTTGAATGCCTTGCGCAACATAGACCTTAGCAAGGTAAGTAAAGAAGAATTGCCAAAAATCAGCGCTGCAATAGCAGAAACAAGCAAAAAAATACAGGCAGCAAGGCTTCAGATTGAAGAATTAAATACAAGCACATCAAAATCACTCGCAAGAATTGCAGAAGGATTTCAATTTTTATCAGCTTCTGTTACTGGCATTAAGGGTTTATTTGGTTCTTTGGGAATCGAAAGTGAAAGTTTAGAAAAACTAAACAGTTCAATAGTAACACTCATAGGTGTTACGCAGGCTCTCGGAGTAGTTTCCGAATATCTGTCAAAACAAAAATATAAACTTTTTTTAGTAAGCGTAAAAAATATAGCAATATCAATAAAAAATGCTGTAGCGTTGGCAGCCGAGAAAGTAGCTGCATTAGGCACTGCCGCCGCAACTTTGATAATGGGAAAAGCCGCAAATACCGCCTCGCTTGGCTTCAAAGCCTTGCGTGTCGCTTTAATATCCACAGGCATAGGCGCTTTGATTGTAGGAGTAGGCTTGCTGATAGCAAATTTGGATAAACTGTTTAGCCTCTTTAAGAGCAAGCCCGACAAAGATTTGGTAGCCTCTTTTAATAAAATGTCGCAGGCATACGACAAGGCGCAAAAAGATAATGAGCGATATATACAATCGCTTAAAGATAAAGGCAAGGCCGAAAGCGAAGTGCTTAACGAAACATTTAAGTTGCAGCAGAAAGCCCTTGATGATGCAGCCGTATTACAGTACAAGGCACAGGCTATTAACGACAAGGAATACAAAAAGGCAATAGAAAGGACAAAAGAGGCTCAAAAGGCATTGAGAGAAACTGCTGACGGCATGATTGGCATACTCGACAAAATAACAGGCGCTGTAGAGACTGCGAACCTGAAAAAGTCAATGAGCGATGCCGAATATACCAAACATGTAATCAAGCAAAACGCAGAACAGCAGCGGTCTCATGTAGCGCTTTTGCAGTTAATAAGAAGAATAACAGCAGAACAGGCGCAGGCGTACCGCGAAGCCATAAATCAGAACGAGCAAAACGAACTTGCCGAAGCCGAAAAGAAAGCGGCGGAAACAGCCAAAAAAGCCGTTGAGGATAAGCGGAAGGCAACCGAAAAAGCCAATAAGGACGCTCTCGATGCTGCAAAAAAACAGATTGACAGTACGCTCGAACTCGAAAAGTCAAAGCTCGAAGCAGGCGCCGATTTCAACAAAAAGGATTTTGCAGCGGCACAGGCTCACGCACGTCAAATGTTCGACCTTGAGCATAAAGCCGCCGAAGACAGGCTAAAGCTCGAATTGCAGTACGGCGCAATCACACAGGCAGAATACGACCGGCAAAACAGCCTGCTTGTCGATGAGCAGAAGAAATTCGGCAGCGAGCAACTGCAAGCCGCTACCGAAAAAATAAAAAGCCTGCAAAAACAAACTTCAAAATTAATAAAGGAGCAGACCGACATGGAAATTGCCGACTATCGCACCGCAAACAAAATGGTCATTGATGACCTGAAAAAACAGGCTGCCGAGCTGGAAAAGGAAATCGAAAAAAGCAGCAGCAAACAGGGAAAGGGCGGAGGTACAGGCGCGCCCGATCCCGAACTCGAAAAACAGTATAAGGAAACGCAAGCCAAAATCGCAGCCCTCAAAACTCAGGAACAGGACGCAATTAACGAAATAACCAAAAAAGGTCTCGAAGAACAGAAAGCCCTGATAAATAAGAACCTCGACGAAATGTACAGCGACCGGTTCGAAGCTGCCAAAAACAATGAAATAAAAACCCTCGAACTTGAACGCGAAATGCTCGAAAAACGCATTGCCGAACGAAAAAAAGCAGGCATTACGGACAATGCAGCCGACGAAGCCGCATTGAACGCAACCAAAATAAAAACTGTTCAGGCAAACGCACAGCTCGAATTGCTTGCAACCGCCAAAACCGAAAAGGAAAAATACGACATAAAACGCAAGGCGCTGGAAGACACGCTTAAGCTGTATGAAGCCAATACGCTCGAATACGCCAATACGCTCAACGCGATAAAACAGTTGGATGCCGACTTTCAAGCCTCGCAGATGGAAAAGTGGGCTGAATATGCCGATTACGCAATGCAGGCTTTTTCCTCCATAAGGGATATTATCGCCAACATGGACGATGCTCGCATAACCGAAGCCGAAGAAAACAACAACCGCGAAAAGGAAAACCTCAAAGCCATGCTCGACGCCAACCTTATTTCTGAAACCGAATATAACCGCAAGGTAAAGCAGAGCGATGAAAACCTTGCAAAGGAAAAGGCAAAGATAGCCCGCAAGCAGGCAATCATGGAAAAGGCGATGGCAGTAGCTCAGATAGGCATCAATACGGCGCTGGCAATTATGAAAATCTGGGCAGATGTACCCAAAGCCGATTTCGGCGCATCCACGATAGCGCTTACCGCGATTGTTGCCGCGCTTGGAGCGTTGCAGCTTGCCGCCGTAGCTTCGCAGCCTATTCCGCAGGCGGCAAGAGGACGCGTTATAGGCGGTCAGTCACACGCCGCAGGCGGTACGCTTATAGAAGCCGAAAAGGGCGAAGCTATAATAAATAAAAAGTCCGTTGGACTGTTTCCCGAACTGCTGTCGCTTGTCAATCAGCTTGGCGGCGGTGTGCCGTTCACACGACCGTACTCCGATGGCGGCTTTGCCGTGCGCGAGTACCGCCGCAATCAATCTGCCACAGTCGATGCCGACGCTATCGCCGAAGCCGTTACAACAGCAGTAAAGAATGTTCAGATTTATACCGCTATTGAAGACATACGAAAGGAAGACTACAGGTATGCGGAAATGACCGAACAGGGCTCTATTTTCAATTAACAATTAAAAATATGTACAGATTATTAATCAATACTTCGGTAAAGGAAGTAAGTGTAAAAACGCCATACGATGGCACTGTTGAATACGTCAATGTTCAGGAAGGCGAGACTGTACCATCCGGGAGGCTGCTGTTTAGAATACATACTGTCCAGGATTCGACTCTTATTATGGGTGCGCCGGCTGCGGGCGTCGTAAAGCAGGTAAATGTAACCGTAGGCTCCACGGTAACCAAAGGCATGACGCTGGCGGTTATTGAAAATACCAACATTGCCAATGACTGGCGCGAAGCGGACATAGGCAAGGATACCATTGCGCTCACCTATGCGGTGAACAATATTGCCGAACTCAAAAGCAGGCAGGCAAACCGCAGCAACTCCGTGAAGCTGCCACGAACGCACAGCAACGATTTGATTTTCGGCGTTCCGTCCGAGCCATCAAGCCTCACGCAAAACCCTTATCGCTATATGGATTGCCGCCTGTTTGACGATGGGGTGGAACTCTTTGGCATGGGAGCAAAAATAAAGCTCACAGAAACAAACTCTAAGGAACACGTCGTATGCCTGTACGGCTCTATTTTCGACCTGTTTAAGGAAATGCAGAATACATCCCTGCGAGACTTGGGCGATGTACTGGGTGGCGCGACCTGGAACAGAACCATTATTTTATCACACATGTCCAATTCGTACAGGTATTATATCGAATATCCGCTAATGGAATGGTACATAGAAGACAACCCTGCAATATTTCAGGAGGGCGACAACTGGATTGTGAAACTTCAAAGGCTTTTTCCCGCAGTCAGCTTTAGAGAGCTTTTAACAAGGGTGGCTCAGCGCTTTGGATATACGCTCGAACTGCCTCAAAGGATATTGAACGACGACAGGTATCGCAACGCCTACATTCCCTTTTCACGTATGGAAATTTCCGACGAAGCGGCACAGGCGGCAAAGGCAGGTAAGGCATGGGGAGCGCAACAGGATATTCAGGGTAATAATTACGATCTTGATTATTATAATTTTACTAACCGTTCGGGAAATTGTACGCTGTCCAATAATAATCGTCGGGTAGTATTTACGGCAACAGCAAAAGGCAGGTATATATTTCGTGTTAATATAAATGTAACTTACAATAACCATATGGACGTATGGATAGATAGTAGTTACCAAAGACAACTAATTGCCTCCCAAAACGAAACAGGGACATTTGAATTTTTTTATGAAAAAGATTTGGATACAGGTGGCGTTTTTGAACTGTTTGTTGCTACCATGGGGCTACGTGTTAGACTTACAGCCGAAATGGAATGTGTAGGTGCGGTATTGGACGGCTCTTCGGCATTTCCTCAGACTCTTGATATTGCCAGTAACATGCCCGATATTAAGTGCGATGAGTTGTTTTCAATGCTTGCTCGCCTTTGGTGCCTTATTCCCGAAGTTGACGAAAAGAACAAGATACTGCGATTTTGGGGCTTCGATAAACTTTATGAAAACAAGAAGGCGGGGCTTGAAGCAGGCGTTGCCGCAGGCACAATAAAGGACTGGAGCGACAAACTCGACAACCGCGAGCATAAGACGCAGTTCCGATGGAACACTTATGCTCAAAAAAACGTAATACAGTATAAGGAAGAAAGCGCGGTGGGCAAAGATGCAGGCGACTTGAAGATAACCTCAAAGGGAGCGTTCTATATTGATGACGGCACGCTCGACCGTGAAAAAACGCTTTTTGAAATCCCCGCCGCAGCCACTCAGGAAACATCCTTTAACGAAACCCCAATGGCAATAATAGACGCAGGCGACGGAAGACCGGATGTGAGCCTTCGCCTGCTGTTTCTTAACAGAACCGCAGGCAAGCAGTGGACGTTCAGAGCGCCGGACGGAATCGAAAGCACTCTGTCAACAGTGTGGGCGGCAACGTTTATGCCCGTAGGCATGGAAGTATTTATAAGCGAATACGACACTGTTGCCGGAGGATTACTCAGCCGCTGCCGTCTGATGGTGGAAAAACTTTATCTTACACCTTTGGATTTAAAGGACTTTGACCATTCCATACCTGTGTACTTGAATAAATACGGCTGCTGCTTTTATGTGAATAAAATTAATAATTACGTTCCCGGAAAATTAACAGAGGTAGAATTAGTGCCTTTGAAATATTTGGATAGCTGGTAAAAAAACAGGGCGTCCTGCTATTGAGATGCCCTGTTTAATTTAATCGGATACACGCTTAAGCGAAAATTGATGAAATCTTAAATATGTTTTATTAAGTACTTCGATTCTATGACTGGGATCGTAATCAAGACCACCGGTATCATTCGGCTGACCTGAAGCGTTGAATGTAATCCTATAACCTCCGTCTTTTTCATAAATTTCATATTTGGTGGTGCCGCTACCCAACTGACTATATGTAGTTACAGTTCCATTTTTTTAAATTGAAATGAATAAGGATATTCATAGTCTTCATCAACAGCCCATGTCCCTACAATCCCAAATTTCACACTTTCAAGATTAGTAAGGTATCCTTTTGTATTGTCGTACTGGATATTGTCATCGTCTTTGCTGCAAGCTATAAGCGCAGCGGTGCATAACAGTAGTAATAGTTTTTTCATTTTTGCATATTTTAAAATTGTTTTGCAAAGGTAAATGTTTTTTAATTACCAACAAAAAACCCCGCAAAAAGCGGGGCAACGTTTGGTTTATTTATGTCAAATTAATTAAATAACCGAAACTAAATTGTTCCCTATTGTATGTATTCCATCAACTATACGTTGACGTTGTGCATCGCGTGGGGTACGGTGTCCCATTGCATAGTGTCCCAACAGTTTTTCATTTATTCCCGTTGCTCGTGAAATAGCGGCGCGAGTAATCACACCATCAAGGCTATGAAGTAATGCTGATGCGGTAAATGAATATTCAAACTTATAGTCTCCATTTATAAGCCATGTTTCGAGTTCATCACCATCTTTAATACTGCCCTCAATATGAAAATCCAATGCTTCCTTTAAAGTCTTTTTTACGCCGTCAATTGTTTTTTCTGTTACAATTACACAGCCATTGACATAATCGCCGGCAACCGATGCCGAATAATTTTTGCCACTCCATCCTATTAATACTTTAACTGTATTCATTTTGTTTTTATAGATATTATTAATTTTTATTTTTTGCAGGGTGGTTATTTTTTCCACCCTGCCTGTCTGAAAATACTGAATAATTCGTCCTGTTCTAATGTGTCGCTTGGTTTTTTGTTTACTGTTACCTTGCCTTTTTTTGTCGGATGTTTGAATTGTCTGTGACTTCCTTTAATGTAGAATAAATACCATCCGTCATCTAATAACATCCTGATAATTTCACTAACTTTGTATCGTTTCATTTTTGTATAAAATTTAATTAATTTGACAGCACAAAGATAGTTCATTTACTATCTTTATCCAAATTTTCTTTGTTAAATAATTTTAAATGCTTAACAGATACATGTCACGCTGTTTACCAATTTGTCCCTTTTAAAATTTTTACTGACAAAAAGCCCAACGTATGACATGTTTTTGTCAGTAAGTTTTTATCAAAGCACATTAATCGGAGGCGAATACGCAGCGTAGCATGTATCTGTTAAGCATCAGAATTATTATTAATATTATTTAACTGAAAATGCTTATCAAATATCCAAAAGGATATTATCTTTGTGCTGTCAAATTAAAGAAAGGATAAAAAATGAAAAAAAGAAAAGAAACAAAGGAAATCAGGGAGTTGATAGAAATATTAAATTTTCATCTGCTAAACTACAAAACATTAAAAGCAATACATCACGAAACAATAGACAACTACATTGATTTTCTGGTAGAAAAATTAAAAGAATTAAGTAAATAAATCCGTTGCCTCTCGAAAGAGGGGCAGCATTAAAACAATAACAATTATGGACGAAAAGTTTATACAGTTAAGAAACGAATATATCCGAGCATCGGGTAAACGCAAACAGGAAATCAGCGAAGAATTACAAAAAATGTCAGACGAAAATCCTGATGCTTATGCAAAAGCATTTGAAAATTCGTTGAAAGATGCTATAAATAAGGCAGATGAATTGCTTTTAAAGGAAAAATTAAAATCAATAACTCCTGCCGTATCCCTGTCATACATAGCAAAAAAATACTTCGGCAAAACGCGGCACTGGTTATATCAACGCATTAACGGAAGCACGGTAAACGGCAAACCCGCAAGATTTACGGAAGATGAATTACAGCAATTAAAAGATGCTTTTCATGACTTGGGCAAAGAATTATCCACTTTATCCTTTTAATTTGGTTTGACAGACAAACATGAAAACATCTTGCCCCGCTTATTGCGGGGTTTTTATTTTCATATTATTTAAAATGATTGCCCGTATATTTGCCTAATTAAAAATAAAGAAATACTTTTGCAATAAAAAAGGAACTATGAATTTGATAGATTTTATAAAGGAGTATCCTGATGAAGCGAGTTGCAAAGCG
>JAISDB010000179.1 GCA_031265155.1 Prevotellaceae bacterium
CCCGAAAATGTAATACCGCATCCTAAAAATCCGACCATTGCCGACTGTTTCCGGCAAATGGGATGGGTAGAAGATTTAGGCTCGGGTGTGAGAAACATGTACAAGTATTGCCCGATTTACGTCTCTGGCGCCTTTCCCGTCATGGAGGAAAATGATGTTTTCAAGCTGACTGTCCGGTATGAAAAGGAAAGTAAAGTTGAGGTATCCGGCGAACCGTCCCTTTCCAAAACGGAAAAAATATTGTTGCTGATACGGGAAAATCCGAAAATCACAGCAGCGGAGATTGCGGCTACAACCGGTATTTCTCTCAGGACAGTAAGGCGAATCACGATAGATTTGGTAAATAATGGAATAATATCCAGAAAGGGTTCGAAGAAAGATGGGGAATGGGTAATTATAAAATAATGGCACTTTAAATGGCACTTTAAAATGGCACTTTAAAATGACACTGTAAAATGGCACTGTAAATTTCCTGATATTTCTTTTAATATGGGCGGAATAAAAGCAGGAAAAATCGGGTTGGAGCAGCGGATTTATCGAACAGATTGCTGTCGAATTGAAGCATAAATTTCCCGAAATCAAAGGTTTTTAGCGCCGCAATGGTACATTTGTGCCACACGGCGTGACACAAATACCATGGGAACATCGTGTCAATATGGCCAAGCTGCCGAAAAACGGTGAACAGTTCAAGTCGGATTTAAAAACCTGTCGCATATTTCCAGAGTTTACAAGGAAACTTTCGGCGTTGCGCCAACGAAGTGATTCTGACCATGATTTTAATGATTGACCATGATTAAAAAGCAGTACAAATACGGTTGGAATTATGGGGAATAATTCACAAAATTTTGTGCTTAATCACTGTGTAAGAAAAAATCGTATCTTTGCAAAAAAAATTGTATTATGCAAGAGTCAATTATCATACGGAATTTCGGTCCAATTAAGGATATAGAAATCAGAAACATAAATCCATTTACCATTTTCATAGGCGAATCGGGCAGCGGGAAAAGTACGGTTATGAAAGTAATCGTGCTGTTTCGCTGGATTTATAAAATGCTGAATATAAGGTCATATTTGAAATACGCAAAAATAACAGAGTCGCCATTTAAGTTTGACTTCAAAGAATACATGAAGAATGGAGGTTTTGAAGAAGATGCCTATTTACTTTCGGATACAGAAATAATTTACCGCAGGAACAACAATGAAATTTCATACAAAGGATCGCTTAATGCGGCCATAACTATCCCGGAAAGCGAATTGAGTTTGGAAAAAATGAGCTTCATTGCAGATAAAAGAAATGTAGTGCCGGATATTCTTGCGAATAATGTAAAGGCTGACAGTTTTTTTATTAATGAAACATATAGTGATTTTAAAATTGCCTATCCCTTAATAAAAGAATTATCTATGAATTATTTGGGCGTGAAATATACGCGCAAAAAAACCGGTGCGGTTACGAAACATTTTATTGAAAATATTGATACTAATAAAAAATACCCTCCAATCAAATTAGAAAATGCTTCGTCCGGAATGCAGACGGTAACACCTTTATCTGTGATAGTTGAATATTTTGCCAAACATTACAATTTTTCAAAATTTGGAGATAAAATTATTTTTAAATACCTGTATGAAAGCGATGCCCTGAAAAAATTTAATCCGGGTTTAAATATCGGCGAAATAAAAAATAAAAACATTCATATTCACATTGAAGAACCTGAATTAAGTTTATATCCTGAAAGTCAAAGAAGTTTGTTGAATTTTATCGTAAATCGTTGCTTTGTCGAGAAACATAATGATTACAATATGACCATTATGATGGCGACCCACAGTCCGTATATTATCAATCATTTGAATTTATTGATTAAGGCGTATGATAAAGATACATTGATAGAAGGAGCAAAGTTGAATTATGACGATATTTCTGTTTATCAAGTAGAGGATGGGGAAATTAATGATTTGAAAATACAGAATGATAGATTGATATACACCAATCCTTTATCCGATACTATAAATAATATTTATGACGAATATGGCGCACTATGATAAAAGAACTATTGAAAAAAGACTTTGTCGATTTATACAATAAAAATCAAGAAAATCCCCTGTCTGAAAATTCTATCAATATTCATTATCGACCTTTTAACGATAACGAATTTGAATTGGTAGACAATAAAGGGGGAGGAGTAGCGAGATATTCAAATCCAAGTAATTGGAATATTTCCACCATTAATTTTGAAAAATTCATAGAGGATTTACCTCCAAGAGTAAAAAATTCCATATCGTCTGATATATGCGATTTTATTGTTTATTCCGACAATAATCAACACTTTTTATTGAATGAACTGACAAACACAAAACCACAATATGTTTTACCTTACAAAAATTACAATGGAAAACAGGAAGGAAAAGAAACAAAAGCTGCAAATCAAATGTTACGAACGCTAAACTATTTACTTGGGGTCATTTCTATAAATAAATTCATTCAAAAATTTCATTCAAAGAAATGTTGTTTTTTTAACAAACAGCCATATACTCCCAATCAAACAGTTGAAGACAAATTGATTAATGCCATTTTTGCTTTTAATAGAATGAATACTACTTTTGGCGTTTATTTGAAAAGACCTGAAATTGAATCGCTTGGATTTGAATTTTGGTCATTTTCCGGAACCCAAACATATCTCTTAAAAGAATTTTCCGAAATCTTAAAATCATAATTTTTTTTTGCAAAGAAAAACAGAGATAAAAATTATCGCTACTGAATATGCAAAGTTAACAATTTGCGGTTGCTCCAATTTGCTACATGTGGAGAAGTTGCTGAAAGAACAATCTTTTTATATGAAATCCGCAAAAATCCTTATAGTCCACTTCATCCGCATATCAAAAGCATCATTTGAATCTGACAGCAAAGTAAAAAAGAGCCTCACAGAAAACCAGGCTACATAACTTCCACATTACCTTTGCGCCGTGAAATTTTAAATAAAAAATATCATGCAAACAAAAGAAGTTAAAGCATTCGGCACGCAGGCTGCCGACAAACAATTAGAACAACTGACAATAACCCGCCGCACTGTAGCGCCGCACGATGTGGAAATCGAAATCCTGTACTGCGGCATTTGCCACAGCGACCTGCACTCTGTCCGCGATGAGTGGGGCAATACCACTTACCCCGTTGTCCCCGGACACGAGATTGTGGGGAAAATCACCCGCTTGGGCAGTCACGTTACGAAATTCAACATCGGCGACCTCGCGGCCGTGGGCTGTATC
>JAISDB010000166.1 GCA_031265155.1 Prevotellaceae bacterium
AACGGCGACATAACTGCGCAGTACAATTACTATCCATTCGGCAAGATCTGGGAAAGTGCAGGTACGCAGGCACCGACAACTCGCTACCTGTTTAGCGGCAAGGAAAGGCAAACCGTAAGAGATTTGGGATATTTTGATTTCGGCGCGCGAATGTACGACGGCAACACGGGCAGATGGTTTGTTACAGACCCGATGGCGGAGATGTATTACGGCATAAGCCCTTACGCCTATTGTGCCAATAATCCCGTTAACTATATAGACCCTGATGGAATGCAAATAACAGAAACAGCTGATGGATGGACGATAACAGGTGATGATATTGATAGTTTTTGGGGTTGGTTAACTTCCGTTATGACAAGCGTATCAAACGATGGCGGTGGTGGTGGCGGAAGTGGCGGCGGCATCACTTATCCTATTTTCGGAGGAACGGAACATAGAGGCTCCGGCTCAGGCAGCTGGCTTATGGATGCCTTTTTCGGCAGCCAGATGTATTATGGTGGAGAACTGGAGCCTGCAGTATGTACGGCGCAGGCGCCTGACTGGATGAATAATACTCGCTATCAGGACACTTATAATCCCAACATTGTATATCCGAAAGAAACATTTTTGGAAGGGGCATTGCGGCTTGTGACAGGAATAGATAACAGAATTGGATATGACCAAGACGGTAATGCATATAAGCATGTACAGCCTGTTACGGGCATGCCTCCTTTACCCGGACTCGTTAAAGGCGTTTCTGTTATTAAAACAGGGGCAAAAATAATTTCAAGTTCGACTAAAGTAATATCAAATTCTGAAAAAGTAGCAAAAGCATTAAAACTTAACATTAATAGCCCTACAACACAACAAATTATTAATAATTTAGATAAAACAGTTGAATCTTTTATTGGGCTATTTAGGCAAGCCTCTATTACATCTAAATTTCCAGGTGAATTTTTAAATATGACTATTAAAGAAGCTCTTAAAAGTGGAAATACAACCGTGAGAAAATTATTAACAGATAGGAGGTTTGTAAAATGATAAGAAAAGATAAAACAATAATTGCATTTATAAAAAAAATAAAGACAGATATTTCTCTTAACTCATTAGAAACAGTTGATTATTGGGATGCAGATATGTGCGCTATTGGGTTAAAAAAAGATAATAAACTTGTTTACATATCTACATATAATTATGTTAATGCTAAAATAATTAAATATGATTTTGATTTTGAGATAATTGATAATATAAATTATGAAACAATAAAGATTATAAAAAATGGAATAAACATATCTGAATCAGAACTGATTTCAGAAATTAAACTCTTTTTATGTATCTAAATAGTATGAAAAAATGCTTATTCATAATAATATCACTGTTTGTGCTTACTGCAAATGTAAATGCGGCAAATAAAATTGCATTTGCAGCGGAATATTCTTTATTTGCTGAACAAAACAACGAATGGTATTATGTGAAATCCACCAGGTTTACCCGTGGCGAACTGTCAAGAATAGGCGGAGCCATGGTTCATCTGGGACATCAAAAGTTTTTTGAAAGCCCCGCAACGCAAAGAGCGATAACATATCTCTCGCTGATTACTCCGATAGGCGAAGGAGTAGGCTTGATAGGCAACCTGATACGCACAGGCGCAAAGTTCTTAGCAAAGGAGGGAACAGCACTTGCCAGAGAGCTAGGAGTTGCAGGAGAGAGAGCTGTAGGAATTACCGGATCTAAAACAGCTATAAAAGTAGCAGGCAGAACAAGAATACCGGATGCTTTAACTAGAACCACCTTGATCGAAGTTAAAAATGTAAAATCTTTAAGCTTTACAAGTCAACTTAGAGATTTCAGCGTCTTTTCTCAACAAACAGGGAGAGAATTTATGTTATATACACGTCCCAATACGATTTTATCAACCCCACTTCGGCAAGCAATAGATAATGGTTTAATAATCCGCAGATTTATTCCATGATTATATATAATTTCTAAAAATAATTATACATCAATACAAATATTTATCTAATAATAATCAATTTATAAGATAACATATACAATTTCAATTCTGATTTACATAAAACGATAATATATGAAAAATAGTGATATAGAAAAAAAATTCCTTGAATTATTAAAGAAACAAATGAAAACTAAAAATGAAATTCTGGAATTAGAAAATACAAGGCTTAAATTAGAACGAATTCTAAACGATGATGAAAAACCTTTGATCGAAGATCTTTTAAAAGCAGGCATAAATGTAAAGTCTGTTTGGGATTTGGTAAATACAAAAGAAAGTTATCCTAATGCAATCCTTATTTTAATTGAACATTTGAAAAAAGATTATCACGAAAAAAATAAAGAAGGAATTGTAAGAGCATTAGCAGTAAAAGAAGCTATTGGAGCAGCAAATTCTGTTTTAATTGCTGAATATAACAGGATTCCTAAAAATAAGATGTCGTTACGTTGGGCAATCGGAAATACAATATATGCAATAATGACAGAAAAAGATGTTGATCCCATTTTGTCAATCGTTCATGACAAAACAAACGGAATGTCAAGGGATATGTTCGTTGCCGCTTTGGGAAAAGTAAAGTCAAAAAAAGCAGAAGGTAGTTTAATCAGTTTACTTGATGATGAGGAGGTAACGCTTCCCGCTTTAGGAGCATTATGCAGAATGAAATCAAAAAAAGCTGAGAATAAAATATCAATGTTGATAAAACACCCCAACGTCTTAATAAGAAAGGAAGCTCAAAAAGCATTTAAGAAAATATCACAACAGTAATATTGTGTCAAAAGGCAGGTAGCCTTTTTGTAAACAAGGTCAAATAATAATGTTACTTATTTTACGAAATTTATAATTTTGCAATATGAAAAAACGCTTATTCACAATAATATCACTGTTTGTGCTTACTGCAAATATCAATGCGGCAAATAAAATTGCATTTGCAGCGGAATATTCTCCGATAGGCGAAGGCGTTTCAGTAATAGGCAACATAATACGCACAGGCGCAAAATTCTTAGCAAAGCAGATGGTGAAGAGTGGAATGTCTGCGTATAAAACTGCATTATCAGGAGGAAAGCATTCTGGCTTTTTGAAAAACTATTTGGGGAAAAGTCCTAAAGAAATCAATAAAGCAATTACCAGCTACCAAAAAGCAACGAATGTTCATCTTGATAAAATAGCAAATCCGAACAAATATGTATCTGATTGGAATGCTTTAAGACTGGGACATCAACAGAGTTTAATTCGAGGATGGCAAAATGAAATTACCAATTTGGGATAACAAATTGAAATCTTACAATACCTTATTAGATAATGAAAGCAATAGAATATTACTTAGAAGATGTCTTGAGACAATTACTTGATGAAGCTCTTGAGGAAAAGAAAAATGCCAATAGTGAATTTGATAATGGTGTTTTGGTTGGTTATTATAGGATAATTTTAAGATTTTTAAACCAAGCGAAAGCATTTGGTATATTTGATAAATTGCCCGAAAGGTTACAAAAATTTAATCCAGAGGAATTGATCAGTGAAATAAGTTGATAAAACAAAATTCTCGCAATTTACGGAACTTTGTAAAAATAGATAAGATGAGCAGATTACTAAAATATTATTGTTATTTATTTGACAGAATTTATAACTTTGCGGTATGAAAAAACGCTTATTCATAATAATAATCTCAATGTTTTTGCTTGCAGCAAATGTAAATGCGACAAATAAAATTGCATTTGCAGCGGAATCTTCCCTATCTACTGCGCAAATCAACAAGTGGGATTATGTAAAATCCACCAGACTTACCCGTAGCGAACAGTCAAGAATAGGCGGAGCCATGGTTCATCTGGGACATAAAAAGTTTTTTGAAAGCCCCGAAACGCAAAGAGCAATAACCTATCTCTCGCTGATTACTCCGATAGGCGAAGGAGTAGGCTTGATAGGCAACATAATACGCACAGGAGCAAAGTTCTTAGCGAAGCAGATGGTGAAGAGTGGAGGGAAAACAGTGTATCGAGCTGTTGGTGCCATAGAGAAAACCTCTATCAATACTTCTAAAAGTTTTCTACTAAAAGAAGGAGGAGCAGAAGTAAAATGGTTTGCAAAATCCCTTGAAGATGCTCATTGGTATGGAAACAGGCTTTTTCCTGACGGATATAGTGTTATTAGAGGTACGGTAAGTCCATCTGTTAATATTGGTAGATACTGGTATCCTTCTGTTGACATAGGTTCTTATGTTTTTCCCGGTAATGTTTTACCGTATATTAAACCAATTTTACCATAAAAATTAATAATATGAATTTGCATCATAGAATATATCATTATATTGGAGAAATTACCTTAAAAAACGGTTATACGTTGAAACAGGAACGGCTTCCAGATGAAGATATTGATCCATGGCTTTTTTTAGTATTTGATAAAAAAGGAAAAAAAAGATATACTTTTTTTTATAAAATCGAGCAACCAATGGAGGTTTCTTATGAAAAACCATTTAGTATTCAAATGTCTTTTCCAGTGGAAGAAGCAGGCAGAGTAAATCCGAAAATGGTGATTAAATTGGGGCAGACATATGATGTTTGGCTATATCAGAAATTTATAGGTGAAGTGAAGATAATAAGAGCATTGAAATAGTAATAAATGAGATTGATTATAGATTTTTTAGACTAATACCATAAATATATGAAACAGATATCTATCTATTTGAATTTTATCAAAGAGAAAGGGCGATCACTATCGGAAATAAATCCGGGGAGTGATGAAATTGCATTAACTGTAGACGATGCTTTGTATGCATTGGACTTATTAGATGCTAGTCATATTGCTGTTTTGGGAGGTGATATACTTTCCGAAAAAGAAAATGGAGAATTTATATATGCTTACCAATTTTGGGGAAATGGATACGAGTATCATTGTTTGAACTGGAGCTGTAGTCGTGTAGATAATGAAAGCCAAGAAGATTATGTCAAGCGAAGTTACATAATTGCTAAAGAAAATATTAAAACTGCAAGTGATACTGCGAAACGTTTAGGCAAAAAATGTTATATAGTTATCGTGATATAGATGAGTAAAACCTGATAAACGTTTGTCGTTATAAAAATAAATAAGGTAAGGTTATTAAAATATCATTGTTGTCTGTTGGACAAATTTTATAATTTTGCATGATGAAAAAACACTTATTCATAATAATATCAATGTTTGTATTTGCTGCAAATATAAATGCGGCAAATAAAATTGCATTTGCAGCGGAATATTCTTTATTTGCTGAACAAAACAACGCATGGTATTATGTAAGATCACACAGACTTACCAGTGGTGAAATGTCAAGAATAGGCGGAGCCATGGTTCATCTGGGACATCAAAAGTTTTTTGAACATCCCGCAACGCAAAGAGCGATAACCTATCTCTCGCTGATTACTCCGATAGGCGAAGGCGTAGGATTGATAGGCAACCTGATACGCACAGGCGCAAAGTTCTTAACGAGGCAGGCGGTGAAGGAGGGATATACATTTACAAAAACAGCGGCAAGACATTTGACTGATCCAGTTAAACATGGAAAAAATGCTGGACAACTTGCAAGACCTTATATGAATTCTCCTCTAACTGTTAAAGAAATTATGTCTGTAGGAAAGGGAGTTCCTGATGTATGGTTCAAAGGAGGGATGAATTACAGAGTACCTGGTACATTTAGAGGTTCGCAGGGAATCTGGGAATTAGGAATAAATCCCAATACTAACGTTATTTATCATTTCAATTTTAGGTAATTATGGAATTTACAATAGAATATACTGGTAGTTCGGAGCAAAAAACTTTGATATATCGCGAGGATGAATTTAGTTTTGATATGGAGCCATGGATACCTGGATTAGACTTTGAGATAGCTATCAATACTCTTACTCTCACCATCATTGATGGTAAGGTTACTCAATTTAATGGTTTTTGTGGTTTAAATAGAACGATGAAAGCTAATTATACTGTTCCTCAAAGCCAAAAAGGAGAATTAAGGGTTTTACATCCGGAAAGATATTGGGATAAGTCGGGTACTCATGGAATAAATAAAGAAGACTGGCCTGTATATGTAAACATTCAAACAGGTTGGGTATGTATAGGAAACCCTGAAAGGAAAGGCAATGCGGTTGAGTTTATAAACAACTGTGTAGCCGTAATAGATGATGGCAGGGAATTTATTTCATTATGGTTAAAGCCTGAAAAATTACCGGATATTTAAGCTAAAAAACATGTTCGGCGTAGCGTCTTGCTACGTCAGAGATAAAATCAAGGCTCTGCCTTGTGCAAAAGGAAGGATAAAATTAATGTATAAATTAACAGATTAAACTAACAATTAAAAAAAGGAGTACAATTATGAAGTACAAACTTACAGAGCGGAGGAATCCGCAAAATCCGCAGGCAGCGTCAAAGCTTTATGCCGCGCCTGTAAACGAAGGCAAGGTGTCGCAAAGGGATATTGCGGCAGATATTGTAGGGCTGTCGTCGCTTGCCCGCGGCGATGTTGCAAACGTGATAGACTGCCTCATAGACACAGTTCCGAAGTATCTGCTCATGGGCAGGAGCGTGAGCCTCGGCGAGCTCGGCACGCTTCGCATATCGTTTTCGAGCGAGGGAGTTGCAAGTGAAGAAGAGTTTAACGTCAATTTGATTTCAGGCGTAAAAATCATCTTCACGCCGAGCGTGGAATTGAAAAAGCAGATAGACGGGATACGCTTCGAGAAGGCATAAAATTTACATCCGTATCAGAGTAAATTTCCGTCCGTATCCGGGTAAAATTACATACGGATGAAAATTTATTTCCGTCAGTATATAAATTTATTTTCATACTGATGAAAATTTTGCTACATACGTATGTAAGTGATGGTTTTGTTAAGTCATTGTAAATAAGGCTGTATGAAAAAGGTTTTCATGATATTGATACTTGCCTTTGCCGCGAGCGCGCTTGCGGCGAGAACAGATATTGCAGGCGGCGCGCGAATGTACGACAGCAACACGGGCAGATGGTTTGTTACAGACCCGATGGCGGAGAAGTATTATAGCATAAGCCCTTACGCCTATTGCCTCAACAATCCGGTTAACCGTATCGACCCGAACGGAATGTGGGTAGAAAATTCCGGTGATGAATCATCCGATTCCGATAACTTTTTTGCTCCCTTTGATTGTGATGACGTTATGACAGACTTTGCAGGCGGTGGTGGTGGCGGTTTTGGTAATGGTGACGGCATTGATTATCCTGTTTTCGGCGGAGAAGAACAAAAGGGAACGGATGCAGATGGACTGTTTGGCGGAACATTGGCAGCTGCCGTATGTACGGCACGGGCGCCTTTGACTACCGCACAGATAAATTATATTATAATATACAACGCATGGTATTATGTAAGATCACACAGACTTACCAGTGGTGAAATGTCAAGAATAGGCGGAGCCATGGTTCATCTGGGACATCAAAAGTTTTTTGAAAGCCCCGAAACACAAAGAGCAATAACATATCTCTCTCTGA
>JAISDB010000167.1 GCA_031265155.1 Prevotellaceae bacterium
GCATTATCTTTGCCCCGCTTTTCGGAAGAAAAGTATTCATAGAGGGCGTTTAGCTCAGCTGGTTCAGAGCATCTGCCTTACAAGCAGAGGGTCGGCGGTTCGAATCCGTCAACGCCCACCTCAAAATCAAGGACTTACAGTAAAAAGTAAGCCCTTTTTGTTTTATAGGGACATACAATTTGCATACAACTTTCATGAATTTATATTTCATCTTCATTCCACTCCCACGCAACAGGGCCTAAATATTCAAGTACTTGCCTGTATTCCCTGCGATATCGTTTTATTCGTTTCAAGTCTTTGTCGGTAGGATTAGAAATGCGCGAAATATCCATATTGTGTCTCAAATCGTTCAATTTCACTTTTGTTGCAATGAAACTTTCTTTTATTCCCGCGATGTATTCTTCTCTTGTAGATGCAGTATTAGAGTTCAACAAATTTAATGCCTTAGATATTTCCTGCGCGTCTTCATTTTTCAGAACGCCGTTGGATTTTTCTATTAAGGTCTGAACAATTTCGTCCACAGTATGTGGAGTGTCTTCGGCAGCGTCGTGTAAAAAACCGACAATCTTTTCTTTCCAATTATATCCGGCGTTTCCTACCGTTGTCAAATGACCTTCAAAATAATCTACGCCCTGTTTGTCAACCTGCCCTTTATGATATTCCTGCGCCATCTCAGCCGCTTTGTCAACCAAATCATCATAAACGCCGTTCAACTCATTATCATGGCCTCTGTATTCTTTGGCTCTCTGGGGATTAAACGATTCCACATAAGTAAGATATTCATCGTACAATTCCCGTCCGATACCGGAAGATAGAACGATATCATAAAGTGGCTCAGTGATTCTATCCAAATAATCCAAATCTTGAATGCCCGAAGCCATTGTCTGCCGGATTATGGGTTCAATTCTTGCCAACTCCTGTTCGTGCAGTCGTTGCAACTTCTTTAATTGTTTGACTAATTGGTTTATGTTTTTGGGATTTTCCATAATTCTATTTTATTCTCCATTTCTTTTGTGTTGGTAAAATGTTTTGAGAAATAGACAGTTTATAGACTGTCATCGGATTCAACTTTTTGAATAATGCAGATGTGCCTTCGTTTGGATTCAATGTTTCGATCATAGCGCCTAAAAGGGCAATGGTTTGAGGTGTGTATTTAAGTGCTAATTTCTTGATTTTTGCAATTTGCTGTTCGTCAAGTTCTTTCAATAGGGTTAGCAACCTTTGACAAGATTTGTCAGGCGTTGTGTCTGGAATGATTTTGAAAAAGCGCAGGCAATCAAGCAGGCGCAACAGAGGGATATTTTCCTCTGTAATAGCATTGTCCTGCCTGATAAAATTAATTTGGTAACTGCCACGCACAAGGGCTTTCTTCTCTCTGCGCATACCAATCTGCAAAATGGCAGATATTTGCGTGGTCAACATCAAATCATTAAATGCCGAGTGACCAGTCAGATAGCCAATCATTTTTCCGTCTTTTTCAAGTAAGTCCTTGACGGTTTGGTAGGTGTCAAGAGACAACTCGCCGAACCTGCCGATTTGAGGTTTGTAAAAACGTCCTTTCGACAGTTTGCGCAAAACGCCTTCTGCAACTAAATCGTTCAGAATTTTGCTAACTCCTTTGGGATTTTTCGCCGTTTCGGGAAAATCAGTAATCGTAAAAACTTCGCCCAAAGGGAATTTGTTTATTGCATTTCTTATTGCAGCAGTCATATTCTAAAATTCTTTCTTTTCCATTGCATACTTTTTCAATCTTTCTTCCAACTTCTCATAATCGCCCAAATATGCCCGCATCAGGCTTTTCCAAAGTTTTCCGTGATTGGGAACATTGAAATGCAGCAATTCGTGAACTATAACGTATTCGCCCAAATCTTTTTCCATATCAAGCAATTCTTTGTTAAAGTTAAGATTCCCATCGGTAGAACAGGATGCCCATTTGTTTTTCATCGGTCTCAACGACAATGATTTTACAGAGACATTCATTTTCGTTGCATAATCGTGAACACAAGCCTTAAAATCTGCTTTGTCATTCCACTTGATTGGAATTATATTTTTCTCTTGTTCTTCCATTGTCTTATATTACAGATTATACGCCCTGAACAAATGATTAAAGAGTTCTTCTACCAGTTTTGCCGTTTCTTCGGTGTCGTCTTCTTCTGAAAGCAACGCAAAATATACGGATAGACGAAGTTCGCGCAATTCTTTTTCACTATTCTTCCAATTGGGATGATTGGTAAATTCTTCCTTGATTTGTCGGGTTACTTCGTCCAAATTATTAATTTCCTTGTTAGATAACATTTTGTAAATAAAAAATGTCAATCCATCAAGACCTTTTTGCGCCTGTTCTTTTCGACGCTTCACGTCTTCCTCGCACAATTTACGAATTTCTTCCAACGCTTCCTGCGTGCTGATTTGTCTGTTTTCATAATTCTCTTCAACGGCTTCAGCACGCTCCTTCAATCCGATTAGAAACGGGTCGCCCGAATTTTCATCGGCAATTTTTTCAATACTCTTGATTAAATTGATAACCTTTGTGTTGTCATTTCCTTGTGTATCTTTGATTTTTTGAATGGTTTGTTCGTTAATTTCAAAAAAATCATTGTTGAACTCCTGTATCGTTCCGGATATTTTATTTTGAATCAATTCGTTGGTTTTGCGTTGAAATTCCCTGTCCACCTGAATACGTTTGGCATACGCATTCCTGACAATCTTGTAAATAGCCGAGAGCGTAGCATAAGTGTCAATGTAAGGGCGCAAAAACTTGTCGGGCGAGATTATCTCGTATAACATTTCCAATTCCTTGTAAAGTTTGAAAAATTCTTTACGCCGCGACGGGTCACGAAAATATTCTATCAGGTTATCCGTATCTTTGTCATTAAAATCACTCTGTATAAGTTCGATATAAGGCGGAACATCTTTTTCTATTTTACTTTGGAACAGATATTTCAGCAATAGAATATCCTTCACAACCGCATTGATTTCGTCACTGTCAAAAGCAAGCGCTTTTTCGAGATTTTTAAAAATACCTATAAAATCCAATACAAACCCGTGCGGTTTTATCATTTCCTTTTCTTCGTTCTCATACGGGCGATTTACCCTCGCGATGGCTTGCAAAAGCGTATGGTCGCGCATGGGTTTGTCGAGATACATGGCATACAGAATCGGCGCATCATATCCGGTCAGCAATTTTTCGGTAACAATCAGAATTTTCGGTAACTCATCTATCTTTGTGAATTTCTTGCGAATCTCTTTTTCTTTAACTGTATTATGATGGTACGCTTTCAAATCTTCCGTATCATTATTGTTGCCGGTATAAACCACTTCGGAATATTCCGGCGGCAAAAACTTATCCAGCGCTTTTTTATACATCGCACAAGCGGGACGGTCAACGCCTACCAAAAAGGCTTTATAACCTAAGCCGGACAAGCCGGAACCAATGAATAAAAACCGTATCTTTACGGTATGGAACAATTCATCAACAAATACAGAAGTCGGATAAGCTTCAGTTTGTCGTGTTACGACCGTCTGATAATCACAGGTTCTATGCCTGAGATCAGTTAT
>JAISDB010000003.1 GCA_031265155.1 Prevotellaceae bacterium
AAAGCACAATATAAATACCTGATAATTACTTGTTTGATTGAAAAAACGAAAAGTTTAAAGTTTACATTTGCTTTATATTTGTGTTACATTTGAACGGCGTTTGAATGCTTTTCTGTTACAGTTGCTTTATAAAGGTGAACGGTTGCTTTACATTACGCCCGAAAACCCGCATTTTTGCAGTATACGCGGGCTTTTTCTTATGTTATATACCTTGCCTTACGCAGACAAATATAACCCATAGAAAACCCTGTTTTACCCATTCCTGTATGCACTCGCCTATATGCTGTTTTTTTTAATAGGGGTTACAGTAGGGGATACGGTGGGGGTTACAAAATCACGCCTTACCAAAACGAAATGTAGCAATAGGGGATACAAATTTCAAAAAAAAAAGACGTTTTCGAGGGTAGAAACGTGTTAAAAAGCAGTTAAAAATGAGTTAAAATGTGTTATTCAGAGGGGGAAAATGCCAACCCGCACGAATAAAGGGCTTAACGCAATATTCTGATTTGAATAGTCTTATAATGAAACGAAAAGCAAAAAGGCACAAAAAAGCGTGTGTGTGGCGTTTTTTTTGCGCTTTTTTGAACGAAATACAATCAAGAAAATACTGTTTGAACCCCTATTTTGTTATTTCGTATTTTAGAAGATTACTTTTCCACAGCGTAACACCATCATCTCGCAGTGTCCGTGTTACTTTAAGAGACCGTGAAAAATCGCTCTCATTCCACTGTATCCATGTATTTTCATCTACTTGTATCGCATCCTCGAGCCCGTTTAACACAGATTTTTCCATATCTTTATTATAGGTTACAGCAATATCTATTGTGCATATGTTATTATCTATGGCATATACGAAAAATAATACCTTGTTTATATAGACATTTATTTGAGAAGTATTTTTATTTTCTTTTTGATGGACTTCATATTCAAATTTATTGTTTTGTTCTTTTTTTTTCTTTAAAAAATCAATAATTTCCCCGACTTCGAATCCTGAAAAACTTTGAGATTTTGCCTGAAAACACAATAAGCATAGCGCTATTATTAATATTTTTTTCATATCTAATAAAATTAAATTATTTAGTTGTACGTTTATTTTTTGCATTATATTTAACATCGGGGACCGCAACTAACTGCATGGGAACTTCGGGCGGTTCGTACAATTCAACTGCTGCTCGAGTGTGTAAATCAACAGCGCCTCGTAACTCAGTATTTCTTTTTTTACAGCACTCCAGTTCGGTTTGGAGTGCTATTACTTGTTTTTTAAGGTTTTTGTTTTCGTTTTTTAATTCGCCGATTTGCTCGGCTTGTTTTGTGATTTTATCTATATATATATCAATAGTATTAGTATCAATAGTCGCATTTTGTCGTGGTAATTCCGGTTGTTCTTTTAGCATCTTTCCTTCGTTGAGCAATAGCCAATCGGACGAAATATTATAAAATTTGCATAATGATGATAATAATTCCGTACCTGCCAACATTCGTTTATTCAAAATTTCTGAAAATTTAGATGCCGAAATATTGAATTTTTGACATATTTCAGACTTATTTTTAACAACTTTCTTGTCAATCAAGAAAAATATTGCCTCAATAAATCTATTGTTTATCAGTAGTTTATCCATGTATTAAAAATTTTATTTCAAAATTTCTGAAAAATATTTGTATATTTCAGAAATTCTGTATTACTTTGCAAAAACTTTCGATAACGAAAATTTGACAAATGTACAAAAAAAATAAAAAACATAAGAAAATGAACAGAATAATACTGCCTCACGGAGCGCTGAAACAATTAAAGAAACTGACTAATGTGTCGGAACCTACGGCACGTGCGGCATTGCGCGGACAAAGCCAAACCACTAAGGCATTTAAGATCCGCAAGCTCGCCATCGAACTTGGCGGCGTGGAAATGTCAACCGAAAAAGAAAATTGCAAGTAATTAATAATTAACAATTAATAATTAAAAAAATGGAAACAAAACAATTAAAATTAAGTGATTACGAGCGTCAACAGTTGCATAAGATGATACTTGGCGCGATAGCATTAAGAGCGAAATTTCGCGACAGATTAAAAGCTAACGGCATTGATGTTGAAAATGGCGACAGCAGCGAACTTTACGATGTCATCAATGCCGGCTATGCATCGCTGATACAAGCCTTTGAAATTGATAACCGATTAAATGAAGAACAATGAACACAAAATTCAAAAAGAACACGCCGAAACCCTGTCAGCAATGCGCCATATACGGGTATTGTTCCAACGTTTCGATAAGAGAAGCTGCAAAAAAGGGTTGCAAACCATACACGGGCAATGCAGTGCAGACTATTAATGTCCATCTTAATACTAACAACTAAAAATCAAAGTATCATGGAACAGAATTTAAAAAAAATCGAAAATGCTCTTCCGGCACTGGAAGAGCAAATCAAAGAGTTCACGGGCGCAGAAATCAAATTAAAAGCGCGTATTGACAAGACGCAGGACAGTGAGGAACGTATAGTAATTTTTTCAGGGGATTTGAAGCGTCGAATCATGACAGGCATTGCCGCTCCCATATTCAAAGAAATACATATTGAGATATG